>CAYJHY010000003.1:0-40664 GCA_964369875.1 uncultured Mailhella sp. | reverse complement strand
AAGCGTTTTTCCCCTCCCAAACCCTCCCCTTTTCCAAAAAAAACTTTAATATTTTAAGTTTATAAGATAATGACATGGTAGTCTAAAACTTATGTTATTGCAAACTACCGACATATTCATTATCATGGATATTATTTTTTCACCATGGAGCATACCATATGTATGAGTTGATACAAGCAGGACAAAAAACCTACTATATCGAATGTCCCTCAAAAATAGGAATTTACCAAATCAATGATAAAGATATTTGCCTTATCGACAGCGGAAGCGACAAAGATGTGGCAAAGAAAGTACTCAAAATTATACAAGAAAAAGAATGGCATTTAGAAATGATTATCAACACCCATTCCCATGCGGATCATATCGGGGGAAATGCATTTTTATCAGAACGAACCCAATGTCAAATATACACGGTAGGCGTCGAGCAAGCCTTCACCACATTCCCTTTTATGGAACCCTCCTTTTTATTTGGTGGGTATCCCCCAAAAGCTCTGCACAATAAATTTTTATGCGCCAAACCCAGTCCGGCCAAAGAATTACACGAAGAAAATCTTCCATCCGGATTAAGTACCATAAAACTCGATGGTCATTCTTTTTCCATGATTGGTGTAAAAACTTCTGATGATGTTATTTTTCTTGCCGATAGCTTAATTAGTCAAGAAATTTTAGAAAAATATCATATCGCCTTTGTTTATGACGTAAAGTCATATCGTGAAAGTTTGGAAGTGCTGCAATCCACAAAAGCAAAGATTTTTATCCCATCCCACGGTATGGCTTTAGAAAGTATTGATGAACTCATTGAAATAAACAGAAAAAAATCCGAAGAACTGGAAACACTTTTAGTAGAAACATGCGCACATGGCATCATTTTTGAGGATATATTGCAAAACATTTTTAATCATTACTCTTTAGAGATGAATTTTAACCAATACGTTTTGGTTGGCAGTTCCGTCCGTTCTTATTTATCATATCTTTGCGAAGAAAATGCCATGCAATATTATTTTGAGAACAATAAACTTTTATGGAAAACATCTAGGGCGTGTTTCTAAAGTAATACGTCATTACACTATAAAACACACGAAACATCAAAATCTAAAAAATCATAAAATGTGCCTTTTGGCACATTATAAAAAAATAAAAAACATGTACACTTGACGGAGCTTATTTAAAAACGCCGAATCGGCTTACCCTTTGTAGGAAAATCTTATTTTTACTCAAAAGTAAGATTTTCCGCTAATCTGGATAACAAGAAAGAGAAGTCCTTGCTACTTTTAGGATTTAAAGATATGTTTTTTTCAGCTTTGGCCAAAAAATTTCGCGTAACATTATATAGTACGCAGAAAGTGGATCATTGGAAACTTAAAACAGGAGAAAAAAATGAACAAAAAGACTTTTCGTTTATTTGTTGCCTTAATGCTTTTTGTGTCCCCCGTCTTGCAACCAACTTTTTCAGAAGCACCGAAGGCACAAGCTTCAAGCTTGTTTGAACAAGGTACTCCGCAAGTAACAGAAGCCTTTCTACAATCACTTTTTGCGGAATATAATATCACTGCAGCCACACTTAAATACGATCAAGATAAAAACCGTGTTGTTTTAAATGATGTAAGCGTCGCGCTAAGCTTTTTCCCAAGTGCAAAACTTCACTTTCAAGAAATTGCCTTTTGGGGCTTTAATCCGCAAGCCTTTAACCCAATAACCGAAGGCCGACCTTTAATTGCAGACAAAGTTATTTTGAAAAAAATGACAGCATCCTATACACTGTCGCATGTTGTAGAAAAAGCAAAACAAGAGGGTGAAAAAGACGTCACCGTTAATCTGTCACAAACTATGTTTTTTAGTAATATTGTAATCGACGATTGGAGACAAAATCTCGGTAAATTGCTTGTTCTTGGTAAAAAAGCCTACGATGAAGCATTTTTCACGGCTTTATTGGATAACACCATCGATAAAATTGTTTATACAAGCCACGAAGTAAAGACAGAAACAGAAGTGGCAGGACAAAAAAATACATCAGTTGCCAAAGCAAAAAAAATGACAATTGAAGATGTAAGCTCTAAAGAAATTCGCTCTATAACAATTAATGGTATGTACTCTGCAACTACAGACGCTGACGGAATTACCACTGAAAGTACTACCGACAAAATGGTTTGGAATTCTGTAAAATCTCTTTCTCCTTCCCTCTTCGCCTTTATGGTTGAATATATTCCACAAGTTATCGCCCAAGATCCCAACGATCCTGCTTTTATCATGAATATCTTCAATGAAGATCACAAAACAAAACTAACCGCCTACTCCAAAGATCTTATTAAGCTTTTCCTCAATACTCAAATGAGTTTTGAAGGCCTAAATATCAAAATAAGTCAAACGGGCAAAGAACTTGTAGCGGTTGACCTGGACGGCGTGGACTATGTAAGCTATGCGGATTTTGAAAATAAATCCAAAATAACTATTGCAACCGCCCTTCAAGGCCTAAAGCTTGATTTCGAACAACTCGGCCTCAGTTCAACAGAACAAGCCATGATTTCCCCTTATTTAGGCAAAGGCTTTATTGTCGATACAGCTTTCAACATAGAGCTTGTAAACAAACAAAACGCCAGCAACCTCGGCTTTGCCCTTGGCGCACAAAATGTCGCCATGAACGATGTAGACATTAATCTTATCTTACCCGATGCCGTGCTTGCCAAAGCCTTTGAACTTCTTGAATCCAATTCATACAATGTCAGCATGGCAGATGTAATGGCTTGGCTTCCCGAAACAAGTCTTGTAAACGCCGAAAACACCCTTGACGATAAAGGATTACTCCCCATTGTTCTTTCGATTATGAGCAAAGAAACCGCTCAACCCTTAGACGCCTCTTTACAAATGATTTTGGGACAAGTAAAGCAAATGCTTCCAATGATTATTCCTAACTTTGGTGACGAAAACACCGCAGCTGTGGAACAATGTATCAATACCCCGGGCACCTTAAAAATAAGTACAGGCCTTGCAGCTCCCACAAAAGTTGAAGAGGTTGCAATGTTTGCCATGACCGGCCAATTCGAAAAATTGCAACTCAAAGCGATTTGCACACCCGGAAAAACAAGTATTATAGATGCGGCAAACGCCCTCGCAGCAAAAGCCTCACCAGAAGCCACAGCACCTGAGGCTACTGCTCCAGACGCTACTACGCCAGAAGCTACTGCGCCAGAAGCTACTGCGCCAGAAGCCACTGCACCAGAAGCTACTGCGCCAGAAGCCACTGCACCAGAAGCTGCTGCACCTGAGGCTATTACTCCCGAAGCAGTGACACCGGAAAACCCTCAATCCGCCGAGCCTGTAGTGGCTTCACAAACTGAGGGTGAAAAAGTTGCCGATGCTAAACCTAGTGACACGGTAAATATGGTTACTGCACCCGTACCGCAAAAACCCGGAAAAGCACTTATTATGCCTACAACAGAAGATACTATGAGCTTATCCGCCTTTGCTCCCGACCAAAAAGCAGATTCTTGTGTACAAGTTATCGCTTTTGGTAAAAGCCCGCTCATTGCTATTCGCCTCGAAAGCTTCGGTGGCAAATTGGCAAGTTGGAAAACAAAAGATGTAAAGCTTAATGCCCAAGGACTGCTTAAAGTCCAACAAGGCGATACTGTTGTTAACCCTAACGACGCATCCTTTAGCCTTGATGTTTCCGCTGAAACTCCTTTAAATCTATATTTACAGGATAACGGTGCTCTCGCAGACCCCAATACCCCTTTACGTGTTATCTTCTTCCATAAAGATGGTTCTCGAGTATATTCAATCATTCAACGTTAGTGGTTAAGCTATCTTTCCAAGCCCAATTAGAGTATTTCCAATAAAAAATTATTCTGACAATGCTTTAGTTTGGAAAGATAGCTTATTAATATTATTCAAATTACAGAGTGTATATATGAGAAAACGCTTTTTTGTTTCCAAAAAAGCGTTTTCTTATTTTCTAAAAAGTAAGATTAAGTCATTACGAGATAAAAACCTTATCTTTTCACAGAAAATTCCATACGTCTTCAAGTCATGATATGTTTGCGTTGGCGCTTGTTGCAAACAATCAATTTCTTTTATGACAGAGCGAACAACTACATGCTAAACATGTTTTGTAACGCTGAGGCATGTTGAGAAAAAACTAAGTGCATGATAACAGTAGTCAAAAAAAACAATAAGTACACAAAAATACGCATAATCTTCCTCCTTTTTAATTGCCTACCAATAATATACATTATTTTCACACAAAAAGTAAATGGGTAATTCGGCACATATTTATTATTTTATCAAACACCCCATTTCAATTCTCTTTGGATTATTGGCATTTTTTTCTTGGAAACGCTCTAAACATAAACACCTGATGTAATATTTTTTTTTAAATTTAACATCTCACTATTAAAGTTTTTAAGGAATAGGGGGAGGCTTGACCTTTTTATAAATATGAGAAAACGCCCTTTTGTACACCAAAAGAGTTTTCCCCACCCAAAAATAAAAACCGGAATAACGAGTTTTTCAAATTTTAAAAGAAACTTCTTTCTTGCCATTTTTTTTATAATACTTTAGTTTAGGGGAAAAGTTTCGTCCTCTATATTTCTTCGAAAATCTGATAGTTATAACCTTTTGATGTTATTATGAACACGCTGTTCTATTCTGTAGATAGCGTTACAGTATTTTTTAGTGTCCTTTTGAAAATTCACGGGATCGAGCTTTCATTCATTCTTACTGCGCAATACTCAGGAGTATCCAAACATGAGTAGCTTTTCCTATTTATTGAAAAATTCCACCATACGTCTTATGGTGTTCTCAGTTGGAATTATATCCGCTTTTACGGTTACCCCTCACATTTTGCGATCCATGGGAACAGATGTATATGGTGTTTGGGTACTTATAGCTTCACTGATGCCTTATTTTGCTCTCTTCAATCTTGCTAGCTCGAATTCCATTTCATCTATATATGCCAAAGCAGTAAGTCAACAAAATGAAGACTTAGTAAATAAAATTCTGGTTGCCGCCATCCAGTTTGCTTTGTTGGCTTTTTTTTGTGCACTCTGTATAGCTTGTTGCTATTATTACTTGAATGATAACCAGTATATAAAAAGATATAGCTTTTTTATAAGCCTTTTCACCTTTACTTTAGGCTTTGGCTCTTTTCAAATCCTTAATATCTCTCACGGATTCTTGGCAGGTCAGATGAAATGGACAACGCTGGCATTAACTTCTGTGCTTCGCGTGCTGACAAGTAGTGTAGCCTGTCTTTTTTTTATAAGTGCTGACTACACACCGGAACAAAACATTACTCATATGGCTTGTATCCATGCTACAAGCTTTTTATTGGAATCATTTTTAAATCTGTTTTTTGCAAGAACATACCTACACGTTCCCTCTTTTTCCTCCTTGTTATCCAATCCTTTTAAAAGTATTATTTTTAGCATTGGAAAAAGCCTTTTCCTCAACCAACTCGGTTCAATATTGCGAAATTCCACACAAATCTATTTAATAAACGCCTTTCTTTCTGCTTCTGTGGTTGCCTTCTATTCTCTTTCACATCAACTTATTGGATATATGAGCGATTTACTGCTGTCGGTTTTTGGGATATTAAATCCTTATTTTAGCAAACTACAGTCAGAAAATGAAAGTACAAAATCTAAGCAAGCGTTGCTTGTTTCTATCTTTTTAAGTTATGGTATAAGTTCTATTATCTCTTTGGGACTGATTTGTTATGGAAATCTTTTCTTTATTCGCTGGGTAGGGCAAGATTTCGCAAATATTTCTATTTTGCTGACTCCAATGGCTTTGGCGGCTCTTGCAGAACAAGGCTCTTTGCCTGTCTCCTCCTATTTAATAGGAGTTCAAAAACAACACCTTCTTGCAAAACTCACCCTATATGAAGGTGTTTGTATAGTGTTTTCCAGTATATTCTTCTTATATTTTTTTGGACTTGCCGGTATTGGCTGGGCACTGTGTATTTTTTGTTTTATCTTTAGATTTGCTTGGTTACCCCATAAAGTATGCGAGATTGCCAATATTCCGCTCATTCTATACTATAAAAATCTTTTTTTTGCAGTTTTTCCAACATGCCTCGTTCAGCTCATTTTCTATTACTTTATAAAAGATTATGTAAGCCCTGACTATTTTAGCATTGCTTTGGTCGGCGTGGGACAAGGCATGCTTGCAATCGCCTGCATGTATATAGTATTAAGAAAGCTTGTGCACTTACGAGAGCTCTAACCTCCTATCAAAGTTTATTGACCGAGTTTATTATCTTTGCTAGTATCTTTTAGCTAGGTATTTTTATTTACATGAACACTATATTATATCGGCACTAAAATTTAGAATACCTATTTTATAGATAAATCAATAGTGTGCATTTTGTTCTTTCCTGATAGGTCAATGTCACACCATTGCAAACAATATAGCGAACCTGTTTTATGTAGTTTAGAATTTTTAATTTCACTTAGTCTATCGGGAATTTACTCTTAGGAATAACATATGCTCAAAAATAAAAACTTTATTGTTTTCTCTGACGACTGGGGACGCCACCCCTTTAGTTGTCAGCATATCATGCAACATTTGCTCCCTCACAATAAATTACTATGGGTCAATACCATCGGTATGCGTACACCAAAGCTTAATCTTTATGATATAAAACGTGCCTTTGGTAAAGTGGCTTCATGGCTTCGCCCGGAAAAAATAGAAGGTGCCATTGAAACACATCCTAACTTGCGCATTATTTCTCCTTTTATGATTCCTTACAATAATTACACTTCTATCAGAGAATTTAATGCAAAAAGTGTTATCAAGGCAGTGCAAACAGCAGCGACAGAATGGAACTTTCAAGATCCAATTTTGCTTACCACTCAACCCTTGGCGGCCGACTACTGTGGGAAACTGGGGGAAAATTTGGTGGTTTATTACTGTGTGGATGACTTTGTTCATTGGCCCGGCATGAATCAACCCAAGCTGGTGCAAGGCCTTGAAGACTCACTACTTGAAAAATCTGACCTAGTTTTTGCCGTTTCCGATTCTCTTTGTAATTCTCGCTATAATGGAAAAAACAGGACAGAACTTCTGACACATGGAGTAGATATTTCTCATTTTGCCAAAGCATCCGTCAAAGAAAAAATACCGGAAGAACTGGCACACCTCACGGGACCGATTATAGGTTTTTACGGACTTATCGACCAACGTTTTGATATTGAACTTATTCAAACTCTTTTAGAAAGTAGACCGGAATGGAACATTATTTGCATAGGAAATAGCATTATTGATATTTCTTCCCTCATTGCATTTAAAAATTTTCATCACCTTCAAGCGGTGTCTTATGAAAATTTACCAAACTATGCAGCATGTTTTGATGTGGCTTTTATACCTTATGTTGTCAATGAACTGACTCACAGTATAAATCCACTTAAACTGCGGGAATATATCGCCACCGGCAAACCTATTGTAACAACTCCCATGAACGAGGTTTTTCGTTTTCAGGATGTTATCAATATTGCCGAAAAAGGCGAGGCATTTATTTCTTCCATAGAAAATGCCCTTACCCAAAGAGTGGATGAAGATTTACGCGCCAAAAGCCTTGTGGGAGAATCATGGAAAGACAAGGCAGAACTTGTGAGTGAATGGATTGAAGTAGCTTTAAGGAAAAAGCACCAAGCCGAGGAAAAACATGAATAAGCGAAATATTTTTATAGCCATGGCTACCGGTATTTTAGGTGGGCCTGGGAAGGGATTAGAACAATTTTTACGCTACGGCGGACTTGAAGGCTGTAATCCTGTTGTAATAAACTACAAATTACCGCTAGAATGCAAGCAAACGGATTATGTACGTGTTATCAAAGGTACTGGCGCTCCCATGGAGCAACTTTTACAAAAACAAAACTTTTGACCTTGGTTTGGTGGATCAAGCCTTACAATATGTAAGCCCTGACTATTTTATCATTGCTTTGGTCGGTGCGGGACAAGGCATACTTGCAGTCGTTTGTATGTATATAGTATTAAGAAAGCTTGTGCACTTACGAGAGCTCCACGTCATTCCAATTTACCATAGACTTGAAAGTTTGATATAATAAGAAACATATTGTTATTGAATTTTACACATCCCTATTAAAGTTTTTTTTGGAAAAGGGGAGGTTTTTTCCCCTCCCAAGAATAAGCAAATTGGAATAGCGTCCTACTATATCGGCACTAAAATTTAGAATACCTATTTTATAGATAAATCAATAGTGTGCATTTTGTTCTTTCCTGATAGGTCAATGTCACACCATTGCAAACAATATAGCGAACCTGTTTTATGTAGTTTAGAATTTTTAATTTCACTTAGTCTATCGGGAATTTACTCTTAGGAATAACATATGCTCAAAAATAAAAACTTTATTGTTTTCTCTGACGACTGGGGACGCCACCCCTTTAGTTGTCAGCATATCATGCAACATTTGCTCCCTCACAATAAATTACTATGGGTCAATACCATCGGTATGCGTACACCAAAGCTTAATCTTTATGATATAAAACGTGCCTTTGGTAAAGTGGCTTCATGGCTTCGCCCGGAAAAAATAGAAGGTGCCATTGAAACACATCCTAACTTGCGCATTATTTCTCCTTTTATGATTCCTTACAATAATTACACTTCTATCAGAGAATTTAATGCAAAAAGTGTTATCAAGGCAGTGCAAACAGCAGCGACAGAATGGAACTTTCAAGATCCAATTTTGCTTACCACTCAACCCTTGGCGGCCGACTACTGTGGGAAACTGGGGGAAAATTTGGTGGTTTATTACTGTGTGGATGACTTTGTTCATTGGCCCGGCATGAATCAACCCAAGCTGGTGCAAGGCCTTGAAGACTCACTACTTGAAAAATCTGACCTAGTTTTTGCCGTTTCCGATTCTCTTTGTAATTCTCGCTATAATGGAAAAAACAGGACAGAACTTCTGACACATGGGGTCGATATTCCCCACTTTGCAACAGCCAAAGAAACACATGAAGTCCCTTCCCTTCTTAAAGATCTTACCAATCCCATTATAGGCTTTTATGGCCTTATTGATAAACATTTTGACACAGAACTTGTGGAACAAATTTTGCATAGTAATCCTACGTGGCAAGTTACCTGCATTGGCACAAAGCGGATTTCTCTTGAGAGATTGGAAAACTATTCAAACTTTCACTGGATTGATGCTGTTGCTTACGAAGAGTTACCTCGTTATGCCTCTTGTTTTGATGTGGCTATCATACCGTATCACGTCAATGAGCATACTCAAACCGCAAACCCTTTAAAACTGCGGGAATATATCGCCACCGGCAAACCTATTGTAACAACTCCCATGAACGAGGTTTTTCGTTTTCAGGATGTTATCAATATTGCCGAAAAAGGCGAGGCATTTATTTCTTCCATAGAAAATGCCCTTACCCAAAGAGTGGATGAAGATTTACGCGCCAAAAGCCTTGTGGGAGAATCATGGAAAGACAAGGCAGAACTTGTGAGTGAATGGATTGAAGTAGCTTTAAGGAAAAAGCACCAAGCCGAGGAAAAACATGAATAAGCGAAATATTTTTATAGCCATGGCTACCGGTATTTTAGGTGGGCCTGGGAAGGGATTAGAACAATTTTTACGCTACGGCGGACTTGATGGCTGTAATCCTGTTGTAATAAACTACAAATTACCGCTAGAATGCAACGAAACGGATTATGTGCGTGTTATCAAAGATACTGGCGCTCCCATGGAGCAACTTTTACAAAACAAAACCTTTGACCTTGGTTTGGTGGATCAAGCCTTACAAGTTGTTGAAGAAAAAAACATTGAAATCCTTCAATCTCATGGCTATAAAAGTCATATGCTTTGTTACTTATTACACCGAAGAACAAAACTGCCTTGGATTGGCTTTGTGCATGGTTGGACACACGAAAATATGCGTGTTCGAGCCTATGCTGTTTTAGAAAATATTTTACTTTTAAAGGCTACTAAAGTTGTCGCGGTGTCTGAGTCTCTTCGTTCAAGACTGATTGCACCTTTGCGTAAACGTGCCATCGTCATTCCCAACGCACTTGCCCCCGGTGAACTCGTGGTCACAAGACCAAGAGATGAAATACGCAAAGAACTTAATATTGAAGACGATTGCTTAGCCGTCGGCATTATTGGCAGATTAAGCCCTGAAAAAGGTCATGAAATGTACTTTAATGCCATGGCAAACGTTCTGACTCACGGCAAAAAAGTCCATGCCTTGGTTGTAGGACAAGGGCAAGAATATGGACATTTGCAACAACTGGTAAAAAATTTGGGAATAGAAAAAAACTGTTCTTTTGTGGGACACGTGCAAGACACAGCCAATTACTATAACGCACTTGATATACAGGTTATGCCCTCTACTACCGAAGGTATGCCGAATGCGGCTTTGGAGGGAATGTATATGGGTTTACCGCTGATAGCTACTCGCGTTGGCGGTATTCCGGAAGTTGTTATAGATGAAGAAACGGGCATACTTATCCCAAGTCAAAGTGTAGGCGCACTTACACAAGCCCTACTCAGGCTTTGTAACGACCCTGAAACACGGCAACAAATGGGAAAAAAAGGAAAACTTCTTGTAGAAGCAAACTTTACCCCTTATAAACGGTCACAACGCATTTTAGACCTTTATGAAGACATTATGACACTATCATAATAAATAAAAGAGGCGCACAATGTTTTTATGTCACCTTTTCCTTTATTTTGATACAACACGAGGCTATTTATGATGCGTAAAGGTATCCATATCCTGTTTATGTTGTTTGCCACGATACCTTGGCTTTTTTGGCGTTTAAGTTCACTTATAGTGAATAAAAATGAAGCCTTTCAAGGAGCGTCTCAGTTTTGCGCACTCTTCCCGGGTAAACTGGGAACTTTGTTTCGTGCGGCTTTCTACCGGCTTTCCTTAGAAAACACTTCACAAAGAACTTCTATCGCCTTTTTGACCACCTTTTCAAACACCAAAGCAAGCCTAGCTGAGCATGTAAGCATTGGCACGCTTTGCAATATAGGCAATGCTGAAATCGGTAAAAATACTATTTTAGCTTCACAAGTCTGCATTACCAGTGGAAAAAATCAGCATAGTTATGAGGATGTGAACACCCCCATTCGCATGCAAGAAAGTAATTTTACCACGGTAAAAATCGGAGCCGATTGTTGGATAGGTGCCGGAGCAATTATTATGGCAAACGTAGGAGATGGTTGTATTGTTGCTGCGGGCAGTGTTGTAACCAAGGATATCCCTTCTTATTCGGTGGTAGCCGGTGTTCCAGCCAAAGTACTTGAATCTCGTCTCGAACAAAAATCAAGTCACACAGATCAGAAACAAAGCCCTCAATAAAGTATAAGGAAAGTCTTATGAAACCTGTTGTTATGCACCTTGTTACCACGCTGAATATGGGAGGCGCCGAACGCCTCTCGCTTGCTGTCATCCAAAAAAATAAAGAACATTTTAATGGTATTATTGCAAGCCTCTATGGTGTTGACGGCGACTTGGCACTTTGTGCAAAATCCATGGATATTCCAAGTGTCGGACTTGATGCAAAGGGGGGCAGAATAAAGAGTATTTACCTACTTTACAAAGCCTTACGCAAATATAAAGTGGATTTATTGCACGTTCAAGCGGGATACTTGCTTCTTTTCGCTTTTCCCGCCGCCAAACTTGCCAATATACGCCTTGTGTATACCGAACATGCTTTACACTCCATTCAGAAATACAGCAATATTCGCAAAGGCATACAATGGTTTTCCCCGTTTATGCAAGGAATTTCCTGTGTTAATCATGTTATTAAAGATTATTTTGTCAACAACCTTCGCCTAAAAAGCACAAAAGTTCAAGTGATAGAAAACGGCGTGGACACAACACTTTTTTCACCAACAGGCACCAAAGCCATCTTACCTTGGCAAAGCAGTGAGCAAACACCCCCCAAAGGAGCCGAAGAAAATCTTTTTATTTTTGGTTCGGTGGCTCGTTTAACAGAAGCCAAGGATCATCCCAACTTACTGCAAGCCTTTGCACTTGTGAATACTAAATACCCCTACACACGCTTGGTTATTGTGGGGGATGGAGAAGAACGTCAAAACACGCAAAAATGTATAGCGGATTTAGGTTTGGAAGATTGCGTCCATATCACGGGAAAAAAGCTTAATATTGCAGAGTATTTACGTAGTATGGATAGTTTTGTCATGTCTTCTCAACGTGAAGGTTTACCCGTTGCCATTTTGGAAGCCATGGCGTGTGCTTTGCCTGTTATCAGCACAGATGTCGGAAGTATTGCAACTCTGAACGGTCAAGATGAAACACAAAAACGGTTGGAATTAGTACCGGCAAAAAACAGTAAAGCCTTAGCAACAGCTATGGAGGAAATTCTTATTAATACCCTAAAAACTCATGAACTTGCTCAACGGGCACATCAATTTATCCTTACTGAAAAGGCCGACACCACCATGGCAAAAGCTTATTTGAAACTCTATAAAGAAGGAGGCCTCACATGTCCTTCTTAGGTACATTGCGTAAAAATTTTTATGCCTTGCGAGGCAATAAAAAATATGCTCGCTTTGAAGAACTTGCAAAAATGCAATATCTCAGTCAGGAAGAGTTAAGGAATAAGCAATTTATCGAACTGTCCAAGCTTATCGAACATGCTTATGACACAACAATCTATTATAACAACCTTTTTAAGAAGCTTGGCATTACGCCTAAAGACATCAAGTCTTTTGAAGATTACGCAAAATTGCCGGTTCTGACAAAAAGCATTATGCAAGATAACTTGGAAGATCTTTGTTCTTCGGCTACACCTAAAAACATGCGTATTTTAAACTCAAGTGGCGGAACAACCGGTAACCCTGCAAGCTTCTATCAAGACAATCGGGTTTTTTCAGAAATGGATGCTCATTGGCTATTGATGCTTAGCATGGCAGGTTGGACACCTGATGACATGGTTGTTTCTATCTGGGGAAACCCCAAAGACCTTCTGTCAAATACCGCCCCAAGCTATATCAAACCATGGCTAAACGGAGTAACAACCCTCAACGCCTACCGGTACGACACGCAAACCATGAAGATGTGGAGTAAGGTAATCAAGCGATATAAGCGTACTTTTTTATATGGGTATGCAACAGTTATAGCAGATTTTGCTCATTATTGTTTAGAAAACAACATTTCTGACCTTCCTGTGTTTGCAGTTATGACCACAGCAGAAATCCTCACACCAAGCCACAGAGCATGCATAGAAAAAGCTTTTTCTTGTAAGGTATTCGATCAGTACGGCTCACGAGAAATGCCCGGCGTAGCTTCACAGTGTAAGCATGGAAATATGCATATGTTCACCAGCGCAGCCTATGCCGAGTTTCTCCCTTTTGAGGCCACTGCTTCAACAGATACTCATAAAAGTATTATATTGACAAGCCTCATTAATTATACCATGCCCATGCTTCGTTACGAAATCGGTGATCTTGGAAACTCCTCAGAAGTGAATTGTCCTTGTGGGCGAGGTTATCCCCTCATGGAAATGAACGTCGGTCGTATCGGATCCAGTTTATTGTTGCCCGACGGTGGAAGGCTTTACAGCACAATGTTTGTAAGACAAATGTACCATATAGAGGGCATAAATACGTTTCAATTTAGACAAACAAAACTTGATCATGTTGATTTATATATTATACAAGATAAAAATTTCAATGAATTAAGCCAACAAAAACTAGAGACTTTAGCAGAAAAATTTCCAAAAGAAGTTTGTCTCGGAGCTTCACTGTCCATCCACTACGTGGATGACATTCCCCGCACCCAAGGGGGAAAACACCGTCAAGTTGTTTGCGAGGTAAACCAATAATGTCCCATCTACCGGTTTCTTCCATTATGTTTCACACCGTAGGCAATCCTAATCCAAATTGGAAATGGTCTTTCTTAACAACTCCTTGGCAACAATTCGAAGGCATGTTAAAAAACTTTAAACGTCTCGGTTACCGTACGGTTTTACTTGACGAATACAAAGAACTTATCCTTTCTGGAAAAATTTTAAAAGAAAAGGCTGTGGCACTCACCTTTGATGACGGTTACTTAGATAACTGGACTCATTTGGCCCCACTTTTAGAACAATATGATGCTTGTGGTACGGTTTTTATGTCAGGCGATTTCATTGGCCCCGACACAACACCACGCCCACAATGGCAAGGGGATGACAAAAACCATCCTTTTTGTGATGGATTTCTAAATATCGGGGAATTGCGAGCCCTTGATGCCTCACAAGTTTTAGACGTGCAAGCCCACGCCATGACCCATACTTGGTATCCAAGTGGGCCGAAAATTGTCGATTTTCGGCATCCAGGCGACGATTATCATTGGATGAACTGGAATGCCGACCCGTCTAACAAGTGGAAATATAACCAACCTCCGGAAAACCCAGACTACTGGGGAGAACCGGTTTATGAACATCAAAAGGCTATGTCCAATCCTCGTTATTTTCCTGACGAAAACATAGCAAAAGCCTTACGTGAACATGTAGCAAAAGAAGGAAAAGACTTTTTCACAAGACCAAACTGGAAAGAAGTTTTAGAAACACTTGCAAACGAGCTACAAAAAGAATACAATCAAGGATATTTTGAAAGTAATGACGCATTTCAACTAAGAGTCGATTATGAACTGGGAGAAATTTCGCGTATCCTTTCAACACAGTTACAAAAGCAAGTTCCTTGGCTTTGTTGGCCGGGGGGAGGCTATTGTGATATGACATTTACAACTGCATCCAAGTATTACACGGGAACAACCATCGCTTCGGCAAAAGCCGATTCTATACCTCAAGGAATAGATAATTTTGGGTGTTTTCGTTTTAGAAGATTCGGAGCGCTTACCACGGGTGAAGGAGAAAACTTCCGCTATCAAACCCCACTTGCCACATGTCTATACACAGAAGAAAGACGGACAAATAATAAATTCACTCGCCTTATTCGCGGTGGCATTACACGTTTAAACCAATGGAATATTCTATGACCATTAAAGATACTTTAAAAACATATCCCCTTGTATGGTTCCTTATTGTAGCCGCTCTTATCGGAATTTACTATCCTATCGTTCCTCGTATGGTACGCGACTGGGATGCAGACCCAAACTCTTCTCATGGTTTTATTATTCCATTTATTTCTGCATGGTTTGCCTATAAAGCTTGGCCGTCCATAAAAGACTTGCCTGTCAAAACTAACTACTTGGGGATTATTCTTATTCTTCTTGGAGTTTTTGTCCTCGGCTTTGGCGTTACCGTCCATGAGCTTTTCACAAGTCGTGCATCCATGATTTTTATATTGGCCGGCCTTGTTTTAAGCTTTTTCGGTACGCAGATTTTCTATCACTTACTTTTACCCATCGCCTTTTTATTTTTTATGATTCCCATACCGGTAACCCTCTATGACGCCATAGCCTTACCCCTACGCTATTTGGTAAGTATCGTTGCCACAGAAGGTATGCAAGCTTGTGGGCTTCCCGTACTTCGAGAAGGCAACGTTATTATTTTGCCTAATGTTTCCTTGGAAGTAGTGGAAGCATGCAGTGGTATGCGTTCCTTAGTAAGTCTTATTGCTCTGGGTACAACCTATGCCTTTGTCATGCTAAACGGAGCATGGCGTAAAACGGTGCTTATCATAGCAACTATTCCCATTGCCGTGCTCACCAATATTGCCAGAGTTTTTATAACCGGTATTTTGGCCCGTCATTTCGGAGCAAGTGCCGCAGAAGGTTTTTTCCACGACTTTGCAGGCTTTGTCGTCTTTTTCGTTGCCCTCGTTTTAACCGCCTTAACAGGCTGGATTTTATCAAGTATCCCCTTTAAACGTAAAAGAGATCATAATGCGAAATAAAATACTATTTTTCTTAATTGTTTTACTTTTGGGCAGTGGGGCATACCTTGTGCACTCCCCAAGAGCCTTGGTAGTTCCAACGATACAACCCCTTAGCACACTTCCGCAACAAATAGGCTCATGGCACACCGTACGCGACAGTGTTTTTGATCAAGCAACACTCAATGTTTTACGTCCCAGTGATTATTTAATGCGCACCTATCTTGGTGCTCAAAATATCCCTATAACCCTGTATATAGGCTATCACGACGGTTCTGCATCTGCCGGCCCCATCCATTCTCCAAAGAACTGCTTGCCGGGAGGAGGTTGGGAATTTAAAAGCTTGGAAAACATTGATATGCAAGTCGCCGAAGATAACGGAGTCCATCTTGTACGAGCCGTGTTGTCTAAAGATGGAGAAAGCACTACGTTTTACTATTGGTATCAAGTACGCGGTGAAATAGTCACTGATGATTTAGACATGAAAATTGCTGAATTTTTGGGAGTTTTCAAACATGGCAGAAAAGATGCCGCGTTTATCAGAATTAGTATTACCACAGACAATAAGGAACAAGAAATACAAACTATGCAAAATTTCTTCAAAGATGCCTACCCTCTCATAAAAGATCACCTCCCCTCTTAACTATAAGGATTCTTTATGTTGTTTGCTCTATCTACTCTTAGTTGTGTTATTTTGCTTTCTGCACTTCTTGCCACAATTTGGTTTCGTCACCACAAACAAGAACGAAAATATCTTGTACCGGCAATTGTGCTGCTAACCCTCTATATTATCATAGATCAGCTTCTCTACTCTTTCCCAAGCCAAGCGGATATCTTTATTCCCCTTCGTCTTTATACACAAATATTACTTTGTCCTGCTTGCTTACTTTTCTCTATGGCCTTCGCTCGTATATCTTCTATCAAAGATTTTCAAAAAACAGATATCTACCTCTTTGCTTTTTCTTTGGTAACTTTTTTACTTTCCCTTTTCTTACCGACTTCTGCCTTTTACTACCAAACAGATTTTCAAGCAGAGCCTGTTATCTTCTTGGAGCAAACAAGTTTCTATCTTTATCTGTACATTACGGTAATGTATATAATTTCCATTGGTAATTTTGAAAGTACCTTACGTAACACTCAGCACAGCGAACAATGGCGCATCAAAATTGCGCTCCTTGGCTTTGGTCTTGGTTTCGCCTTTTTAATGGCCTTTGTTTCTCAGGGATTATTATATAAAATCATTGATATACGTAACGTTCCTTTACGTAACCTTGGGGTGAGTGTCGGTATTTTATTTGTACTTTATTCCGAATGGAAAAGAAAAAGCAACGAAGTACTTATCTCACGTAAAGTTGTTTTTCGCTCTGTTGTAGCACTTTTGGCCGGTCTTTATTTTATAGGCCTTGGTATTGCAAGAGAAGGAAATAGGATTTTTGGCGGTAGCTTCACTCAAAGTGTTTTGATGCTTCTTGCACTTTTTATTTTGCTTGCCATAGTCGCCGCTTTGCTTTCACAAAAACTGAGACGTGCTTTAACTATCTGGGTGCAACGAAATTTTTATAATGAAAAATATGATTATCGTGCTCAATGGGTACAATTTAGCGAGCATCTTTCCCACGCAACCGATTACAACTCTTTCATCCACTCAGCCCTTATGAGTTTTTGTGAAACTTTTGGGCGTATTGGTGCCATTTATATTCCTGTCGATACGGAATACCCAAACTCTATGGGACAAAGCCACTACTATGAATTAGATAAAAGCCCCAATGTACCTTTACCGGACGATGTTTTTCTCGAACTTCTCAAGGCCGAAGCAAAACCAATTTTTATTAACAATAACAATGCGCAAGTATTGCCACCTAAATGTATTATTTCGCTTCTTAGTATGCAAATCGGACTCATTCTTCCCATACATGCGGCGGATACTCCAGAAGGCTTGTTACTACTCGGTCAACCGATAAACGGTAAGGAAAGGTACGACAACGAAGACTTTGAGCTCATGGAAGCCATGGCCAGACAAATAGGCTTGTCCGCCAAAAGCTTCAGAGTCAGCGAAGAAATGGCATTAAATCGTGAAATTAAGGCGTTTGACAAGTTTGGAACCTTTGTTTTGCATGACCTAAAGAATCAAGTGTACACACTTTCTTTATTAAGTAATAATGCAAAGAATTTTATAAAAGACCCCGCCTTTCAAACAGACATGCTGGACACACTCACTAACACTGTCGCAAATATGAAAGTTTTAATCAGTCAGTTGGCACATCTACCTAATTCAGACACCTTACACTTAGAAAACGTTTGTTTAAAAGATCTTGCACAACAAGTTGCGCAAAAACTACCCAATGCTCCTATTGAGATCAGTGGCAAAAACCCACAAATTACCGCAGACAAAGAGCAAATTGGTAAAGTATTTCTCAACCTTTTTCTAAATGCCCTGGAAGCAGGCGAAAACAAACCTATACAGGTTATCATTGACGAAGAAGATGGTGTTCCTGTGTTTCGAGTGATAGACATGGCAGGCGGATTAGCCGAAGAAATCCTTGATGTCGGCGTCTTTAAACCGTTTAATACAACTAAACCGCGTGGAATGGGAATAGGGCTTTATCATACTCGAAAAATATTAGAGACTCATAAAGCAAAAATCACAGCACAAAATCGCCCCGGAGAAGGTTGTACATTTATTGTACGCTTTGAAGATGAAGTTGCCAACATTCAGGAATAATTTTAGAAAAGCATAACGGAAACTGTACTATGAAAAAAACACTCTTAATCGTTGATGACAACAAAGATATTCTCAGTCAACTCTACTGGGGTTTTTCCAGTGAGGAATATCAAGTTTACAGAGCCGAAAACGCTGACGATGCACTCAAATTACAAGAGGAACACAAGCCTCAAGTAGTAACACTCGACCTTGGATTACCTCCTGATGCAGAAGGAAATACGGAAGGTTTTCGTTGCCTTAACGAACTCTTACTTGCAGACCCTCACTGTAAAGTCATTGTTATTACCGGACACCACGATGAAAGTAATGCTCAAAATGCCATACGTAACGGAGCCTATGATTTTTGTCAAAAACCTATAGATTTAGAAGAATTAAAGATTATTGTTCGTCGAGCCTTTTTTCTTTACGACCTCAACGTGTCTGCAACAGGTATTTCCCAAAAAGACCAAAATAACGAAAACAGTAAAAGTGTAGACAACTTAGGCATTATTACACAAGATACAAAAATGCTTGAGCTTCTAAAAAACATTAAGCGTATTGCCGTATCAGATGCTCCGGTACTCATTGAAGGAGAGTCAGGTACAGGGAAAGAGCTCATTGCCAAAGCTGTACATCAAATGAGTTCTCGAGCTGACGGCCCTCTTGTGATAATAAACTGTGGTGCCATCCCCGAACATCTCTTAGAAGCTGAATTTTTCGGACATGAAAAAGGTGCATTTACCGGAGCAAATCAAAGGGTATTGGGACAAGTTGAATTTGCCAATAACGGGACGCTGTTTTTAGATGAAATGGGTGAACTTCCCCTCTCTTTACAAGTCAAACTCTTACGATTCTTACAGGAAATGACATTCCAAAGAGTTGGAGGAAGGCAAGATATTGAAGTTAATGTAAGAATTGTTGCCGCTACCAACCGAGATCTTTTGGAAATGGTTAACAACGGTAGCTTTAGAGAAGATTTATATTACCGCCTCGGTGTGGTTAAAATTCCTTTGCCACCTCTTCGTAATCGTGGAAAAGATATACTTCTTCTTGCCAATTATTTTCTCAAAAAATTTGATATCGATTCGAAAATCAAAAGCTTTCACCCCTCCGCCGAAAAGCTGATGTTGGGGTATAGTTGGCCGGGTAATATTCGTCAATTAGAAAATAAAATCAGACAAATTATTATTCTTTCGGACAATCCGGTTATCCAAGCCGAATCGCTTGACTTTCAAACAAGTCCTGCAGCTGCACCTTCTTCAACCGATGCGTCTCAAAACCAACAAGAACTTAATTATGGTTCTTTACAAGAAGCCAGAAACGACATTGAAAAAAAGATGCTTCAAAACGCCTTGAACCAACACTCGGGAAATATCATGCAAGCATCACAATCCCTTGGAATCAGTAGACCGACGTTTTATGATCTTCTAAAAAAGCATAAATTAAATTAGGGTACGTTTCAGAATTATTTTTTCGAGAGGTGGAACTTTTGAAAAGTTCTCTCCTCTCGAACCTTTTCCTACAACAATTTGAATAATATGAACTTTTCCTTTAAACTATAGCGTGTTCACATAGTAATCACTTTCTATGAACACGCGCCGGTTGCCTTCTTTTCCAATACAACATTTTTCAATCTCAATGATTGTAAAACGAGGTCAACATGTCTTTTTTTTATATAAAAATGAAACATATTTTATCCTTTCTACTTTGTCTTTCCATTTGTTTTTTAGGTATACCTACACAAACAGTGTTCTCCTCAGAAGCTGACAGCACTGAACAACCACCTCTCTTTAGTGTAAGAGGTATCGGTGGAGGCGGAGGATTTTTCAACCCTATTTTTTCTCCTTACAATGAAAATTTAATGATGACTGTTTGTGACATGGGAGGAGTGTATCGTTCTGAAAACAAAGGAAAAAATTGGAACATGCTCACATGGCATACAAGCCCTCGTCAAGCCCACTTTTCCCCGCCTCCGATTTTCCTGTCCAAAAACAAGTTAGTCTGGATAAGCCATCGCTCAACATTAGTTGTGAGCAATGACGAAGGTATTACTTGGCAAGAAGTTGTTCGCGGTCCATGGTATGATGAAAAAAAGCAAAACGAAAACGATAAAAGGTTAAAGCACATTCGTTCTTACCTCAATCTAGACAGTGACGGAACGAACTTTTTTGTTAGCACCGATTTTGGCTTATGGAAAGGTGGACGAGCAGGCTTCAGTAAAGTTTCAAGTCAAACTATCACTCACCTTAAAAGAGTGAATACAGATATTTACTGTATTGAAAATTATAACACACTGCTTAAAAGTGTCGATAATGGTGAAAGTTGGGAGAAAACACCTTTACCGGGCACTATAACTGCTTTTGACGCAACATTGGACGAAAAAGGCCATCCTTTTTTTTATATTGCTGTAACAGATCTGGGGATACAAAGTTCTATAGATTTTGGTAAAACTTGGCAAATCAGCACGAAAGATTATGGAAAAATCAAGGAAATTATCATACCTTCCGGACAATCCTCATCTATTTTTGCTATAGAACATATTGCAGGCTATAACTCTAAACAGCCCAACCTTATACGAAGTATAGATGGTGGACAAACATGGGATATCGCCTTCATTATGCATGACAATCAAGAAACCTTTTGGCTTGAAAAAAATGTCGAAATATCATGGATACAAAGCCATCTTTACTGGTCTTATTATTTTACAGGCATTGCAGTGTCTTCGTTAGACCCAAAAACACTTCTGATAACCACTCAGGGTGAATTTTTTATTTCTAAAAACGCAGGAGATACATGGGAAATATTTTTCTCTACCCCCCTCCCCCCCGACGAAGACAACAGTCTCCCGAGAAGCACGAGTAATGGCCTAGAAGTTACCTCAGTATGGGGATACTATTACGACCCTCACGAGACTGACCGTGAATATATTGCTTATACTGATATAGGATTTGCCAGGTCTTTAGATCAAGGAAAATCATGGTCATGGTCTGCTACTGGTTCACCATGGACAAATACCTTTTACGATTTGGAGTTTGACCCAAATATTCCGGGTAAAATATACGCAGCAACAAGTAAATTGCATGATATTCCGCATTATTTGTCTATTTCAAACATAAACCCTCCCGCAGCTCCTTTTCAAGGGGGAGTTGTTGTATCTTCTGATTTTGGCAAAACATGGAGTGTACCCTACAAAAAGGATTCCGAAACAGGACTCCCTAACAATGTATGCACAAGCGTTATTATAGATCCGGATTCAGATCCCAATAAACGTACACTTTTTGCTTCACTTTTTGGCGAATCAAATGACAAAGCCGGAGTTTACGTTTCCCACGACAACGGGAAAACATGGAGCCCCACCAAAGGACAACCCGGTGGCTATAACAGACACATATATAAGCTCTACTTTCATCCCATTACAGGTGATCTATATTGCCTTATCACAGGCCTTCGTGCTCCAAAACCTCATTACTTTAATCCTGACGAGGGTGGGGTTTGGCGATCCACAGACAAGGGAAATACCTGGGAGCATCTCAGTAAAGGCGAAAAGCTTAGCCACTGGGCTAATGCCTTAGCTTTTCATCCTACAGACCCCAACGGACTCTATGTGGCAAGTGCCAGCCCCCAAGGAATCGACGCCGGAGGAATATACTATAGTAAAGATGGCGGAAAAAGATGGTGGCACATTCTTAAAGATTCAGATATTTCCAGATTACGGGGCTTAGGCAGAACCTACAGCTATGATCACTGGATGGCTGTGCTTGTACATCCTAAAAACACAAATCTTATTTTTGCAGGTGCATCCAATAACGGCTTATTTTTCAGTAAAAATGGTGGAAAATCATGGTTATGGTGTAAGGAATTTCCCTTTTCCAATGCACAAAGCATAACGTTTAATCCCAACAACCCGGATGAGATTATCGTCACCACCTTTGGAAGTGGGGTTTGGTCTGCTTCTATCAAAGAACTGCTGGCTCGCTATCAATAACTATTAGAATGTACTCTAGTTTAATGTAAAAAAAACCGACAAAACTGTCGGTTTTTTTTACATTAAACTAGAAAAATAACATAAAGAATTCTTATTTAACAAATTCATTTTATTAGTTTTTTGGTATACTTCTGCTCTAGAAGGCCTTGTGTAAAGATTTCCAAAAAAGTTGTAAACAATCCCGACGATAATGTCGGAATCACTTACAACCTTTTTTTTACCAAAATGAGTAAAGTTTACAACAACTACCACAAAGCATAACATATCAACTTGTTACGATTTTGGCACGCTACTTGCTTATAGAAAAGTAACGAAATCAAATTTGGATACACACCAAAATCTCGGAGGCTTTATGAAAAAACTACTTACAACCCTTACTTTAGGCCTTACCTTGGCAACCGGCGTAACAGAAGCTCGTGCAGCTCTTTTGACTGACTGGACATACAATTTGACCAGTGTTTCCCTTACTAATTTCAATACCGACTTTGTAACAAATACAGATGGTAGCGCTATCTTCACAAGTGGTAACTACGGAATTACCCTTGAGCCTCAAACAGGGGGGGGGGGCGATTTGAATTTCACTGGTGATGATACAGCAGCCAGTTCAGACCATGATGAAAAACTTATCAATCAAACCACAATAGACCTCGAAAACACTAACAATACTCCTGCCACAAAAGTTGCCGACTTAACATTTTCTTACTCCGTAGTTTCAGACAGTAACCCCGGTGTTTTTATGGACATTACATATACAATGCCCTTGTATACTTTCTATAGTGCAGACGACCAAACTGCGTATGTTTACTATAACAATTCAGAGGTTAGCACCAAGGGAGCATCAGCTATTACCCATGATGGTTACAAATATGGCATTACAGGCGTTGGACTCTTTGTTGACAATAGAGCTATAGTTTCTTTCCCCGGTGGGGAAGGCGATCCTAACTTGTATTCAGGTTGGGCTATCAACTCCGACACCTTTAATTACAACTATAGTAAGTATGTTGTCGGTGGAGACAATACTGATACTTATTTAGGTGAAAAAACATCTCCCGGTAGCTACTCAATTTCCGGTGTTTTCTCAATCACAAACACAAAAATTGATCCAACAGCAACCCCAGAACCAGCAACCATGCTTCTTACAGGCTTAGGCCTTGCAGGTCTTGGAGCCATCAAGCGTCGTCGCAACAAACTCCAATAAGCTGTTCTCTATCATGTATAGAAATTAGATTTTCAAGTGTCACGTTTCCTTATAAGGTGCGTGACACTTTGAGTTTTAACTATGAAAAAGCGTATTCATCCCTTGACAAGGCCATAAAGGAAAGATACATTGTATTCAGTACTTCTTTTGCCTTGCATCTTTTATTTAAAACGCACTTCTAACACTGCACCTCTAAACATCGGCGTTATAAGTACCAACTATCAACACTATACCTTAAACTTCTATTGACGAAAAAAAACGAGCTCGCTTCATGGCAAATTATCTTGAACTTGAAAATAAAGAAAAAAAAATCGCTGTAATCGGCCTTGGCTATGTAGGACTTCCACTTACCATTTCCCTTGCGCGTAAATTTGATGTGCTTGGTTTTGATATAAATGAGCATCGTGTCGCTATGCTCAATAAGGGAATTGACAGTACCCTAGAAGTAGAATCTTCTGAATTATCATCCACAACTGCAAAATTCACAGCCGATCCAAAAAAATTACAAGAAGCACAAGTTATTATTATTGCTGTGCCGACTCCTGTAGACAAACATTGTACTCCCGATTTAGGCCCCGTGCTCGGTGCAAGTAAAATCGTTGGCCAAAACATGACCAAAGGGTGTATTGTTTGCTATGAATCGACGGTATATCCCGGAGTTACCGAGGACGAATGTGTCCCTGTTCTTGAAAAAGAATCAAAGCTCACTTATGGTAAAGACTTCACCGTTGGCTATTCTCCCGAGCGTATTAATCCGGGTGATAAAATTAATCGATTTGAAAATATATGCAAAGTTGTTGCAGGCTCGGATGAAGATACCGCAGAGCTATTGGTTAAACTCTATGGTGCGGTAGTTGTTGCCGGCATCCATAAAGCACCGACCATTAAAGTTGCCGAAGCTTGCAAAGTTATCGAAAACACCCAACGTGATATCAATATCGCCTTAATGAACGAGCTCGCACTTATTTTTAATAAAATGGATATCGACACCCTTGATGTGCTTGAAGCCTCCGGAACAAAATGGAATTTTCTTCCCTTTAGGCCGGGGCTTGTAGGCGGACACTGCATTGGTGTTGATCCTTACTATCTTACTTATAAAGCGCAAGAAATAGGCTATCATCCGGAAGTTATTTTAGCCGGAAGACGTATTAATAGCGGTATGGGGAAATACATAGCCAGTACTTGCGTAAAAAAACTTATTGAAGGTGGAAGCAGTGTAAAAAATGCCCGCGTTGGTATTTTAGGCTTTACCTTTAAAGAAAACGTACCTGACACGAGAAATACTCGTATTATTGATATCATCGAAGAACTTAAAGAATTTGGGATTATTCCTCTTGTACACGATCCTGTTGCCGATACGGCAGAAGTAGAAGAAGAATATAGCTTCTCCCTTCACTCGATGGAAGAACTTCAAAACCTTGACGCCATTATATTCGCTGTTCCGCACAAAGAATTCCAAACAATCCAGCCTCAACAAATTCAAAATATGTTTGCGGGTAAAACAGTCAATATTCTCGACATTAAAAGTGTTTTAGATAGGAAAAGCATGCTGGAAGCAGGATTTAACCTCTGGCGCCTTTAATTATTTAACCTAATTTTATTGCATATTTCAATGAGGACACAATGAAAAAATACGAAGATATTTTAGAACAAATACAAACAAGTCCATTTACATGGCTTATCACCGGAGTTGCAGGATTTATCGGTTCCAATCTTTTGGAAACACTTCTTTTGCAAAAACAAAAAGTTGTCGGACTTGATAATTTTATACGAGGCTATCAGAAAAATTTAGATCTTGTAAAAGAAGCCGTCGGCGAAGAAGCATGGAAGAACTTTACTTTTATCGAAGGTGATATTCGTGACCTTGATGCATGCCATAAGGCGTGCAAAAATGTCGATTTTGTTTTGCATCAAGCGGCTCTTGGATCTGTCCCTTTCTCCATTGAAGACCCTATTACGGCTAACGAATGTAATATTAACGGTTTTCTTAATATGCTTGTGGCCGCCCGCGACGCAAAAGTGAAAAATTTCGTCTATGCGGCATCATCTTCCACTTACGGAACAGAGCCAACTTTACCAAAACAAGAAGATCGCATCGGTGCTCCTCTTTCTCCTTATGCTGTAACCAAATATGTTAACGAATTGTACGCGTCCGTTTTTACGACTTCCTACAATCTTAACACTATTGGTTTACGCTATTTCAATGTTTTTGGTAAAAGGCAAGATCCGAACGGAGCCTATGCCGCAGTAATTCCTCTTTGGTATGCGGCTCTTTTAGAAGACCAACCTGTATATATCAACGGCGATGGCGAAACATCACGAGATTTTTGCTATATAGACAACGTTGTGCAAATGAATATTTTAGCGGCTCTGGCTGACGACAAAGGACTTAATACAGTCTATAATGTTGCATTTGGGGAAAGAACTACACTCAATGAACTTTATGAGTATATCCGTCAAGAAGTGCTGAAATATAAACCCAATATCACACAAACAAAACCGCTATACAGAGAGTTTAGGCAAGGCGATGTTCGCCATTCTCTTGCTGATATCAGCCGAGCAAAAAACCTTTTAGGCTATACGCCACACTATGATGTCAAAGAAGGTTTGGAGCTCGCTGCCGCTTGGTATGCCGGTTTGGTTAGATAGTACAATTTCAATTAGGGTATGTTTCCAAATTATTCCTTTTGTATTTATGGACTGCGTCAAACTCCTTTTTTGCTCAGGTCATGTACGTTTTATGTACACTCCCATCGCAAAAAAATCGTTTTCCTTTCCAAAACCCAAAATTAATTTAATTTGGAAACACACCCTAGTTACAAATGTTTTTTTGCTTTTGCTAAATATTGAGTTATATAAAAGAAATACTCATTTGAATCATGATACTTAGGATAAACATTCGGTATATTTTTTAAAAAAATATTTCAGTTGCGTAATTGCGTTTAAAGTTTTACCTTCATCAAGATTTCTTTAGTATTTTAACACACCCTTTTTATACAAAATATTAAAATAGTCTATTACTTATAATGGTCTTTGGAGTTTTTATGTTACGACTTTCTTCTTTTCGTCCCTCAAAAAAAATTTTACGAACTTCACTTCTGTGCCTTGCCCTTGGTTTAAGTGCGTGTAACAACAATGTTGAAGAGTTTCAAACAGAAGGACAAAAACTCATGAAGGAGGGCAACCCTAACGGTGCTATTGTCTTCTTTAGAAATGCTCTTGACGAGGATGCCAACAATTTTAGTCTTCGCTATGATTTATTAAAAGCCTACATTCAAGCAGAGAAATACCCACAGGCAGAGGCGGAACTTAGTAAATGTCTCTTGCAAGAACCAAACAATATTGAACTGTTGCAAACTGCCGCTAACTTTTATACTAACCTTCAAGAAAATGTAAAAGCTTTGGAGTATATAGATAAAATCGAAGCACTTCAAAAACCTACCGCCTTAACTCGTGAACTAGCCGCAGCAAATTACAGAGTATTGGGGAAAAATAGTGAAGCAGAAGAAGCGTACAAAGCTGCGCTTACACTTGAACCTACAAGGGTAACCTCCCAGATAAACCTTGTGACTCTTTACCTTGCAAGTAACCGAATGCAAGAAGGTCAGTCACTTCTAAGTAAAACATTAAGTGAAAATCCAAATAATATCAACGCATTACAATTACACGCCTTACTTTCAGAAGATACAGGGAATTTTTTAGAAGCTGAAAATGCCTATAATAAAATTATCGGCTTATTGCCCAACCCAAATGGAGCTTCTTTTAGTCTTGCAAAAGTATTCTTAAAGCAAGGCAAGATTCAAGAAGCTATAGAAATCAATAAAAAAATGCGTGCAACATACCCGGATGACATGCCAACAATTTTGCTTTCAGGTATGCTCGCCTATCAAGATAATAAATTCGACGAAGCAGTAAGCCTGTTACAGCAAGCTGTGCAACTCGCTCCCTCTGTTGATGGCTTATATTATTTGTCAAGAGCTTTAAATCAATCCGGTAACTCTGAATCTGCGCTTAGTAATTTACGTCGTATTCTTGACGTACAAGCAAACCATAGGCCTTCCATGATGCTCACGGCAGAAATTTTACAAGCTCAGCAGCGCTATCAAGAAGCTGAGTATGAGGTTACACGCCTACTCAAAGCCCATCCCCAAGATGCTTTGGCATATAATTTATTGGGAGATATTCAAAAAAATCTCAAAGAATACGATAAGGCTCTTGTGTCTTATGAAAAAGCCCTCAAACTAAATACAAAACTAAGCCAAGCTGCCTTGTCACGCACAAACATTTATTTAGAGCAAAATCAGGAAGAAAAAGCTCTCAGTGAATTAAAAACACGCTTTGAGCAAGACGCAGAAAACACTGCGATTATAGCAGCGCTTTTCAACTTTCATATGAAACAAAAAAACTATGAAGAAGCAGCTGTTGTTATCGATAAGGCCCTTGAAGCACAGCAGAACCATCCTTTATACCTAACAATGAAAGCAAGTCTTTACGCATCAACACAGCAAAATGAACAAGCTACCGATATGCTGCGAAAAGCAATTGCTGCCGACCCCAACTTCCTCCCGGCGACCCAATTACTTTTAAACGTCTATCTGCTCCAAAATAACAATGCAGAAGCTTTGGAACTCTGTAACAATTACTTAGAAAAGGATCCTAACAACACTGATTTTCTTGTGACAAGCGCCGTTGTTCTGGATAAACTCGACAGACAAGATGAAGCCACCGAACGACTCAGTAAGGCAAACAAGCTTGGATCTGACAGAGCTCTTCTCTCTTTGGTACGCCGTGCTTTATCAGCTAAAGACACGATTGCTGCTGAAAAATTTATCACCGACACCTTACAAGAGCGCCCGGCTCCGGCACTGCGTTCTATGCTTGCCAACTTTTATTTAGAGCAAGACGGTATACAAAAAGCATTGGATGTATACCAAGAAGAATCCATAAAAAATACACCCGAAGCATTTTTGAATAAGTTCAAACTTTATGTGGCGGTCAAGAATTATGATGAAGCCCAAAAGCAAGCAGACCATATTATTAATGCTATGAAACAAAGCCCTGACGGTTACGTATTAAAAGCGATGACCTTAGAGCACACCGGAAACTTTGACGAAGCCTTTAAAACTTTAGAAGAAGCGTATAACAAAACATCGTCAACCTCTATTTTATTACAACTTGGCAATTTATGCTTGCGCAATGGTCGTACAGATAAAGCCCTTTCTTACTTCCGTACCACCCTTCTCAAAGATCCTAATAATAAAGACGCCTTAGCAGGCCAAAGTTATGCCTTTTTACAACAGCGTGACTATGAAAAGGCTATAGCAGGCTATGAAAAAATCTTCGAACTTTATCCTAATGATCAGGTAAACATCAATAACCTTGCCATGGCTTATGCCGAACAAGGTGAAGATACCGCAAGAGCTGTAGAGCTTGCTACAAAAATATTCATCGCACACCCCGAAAACCCCAGTGTTGTAGACACCTATGCGTTTACACTGCTAGAAAACAAGCAGGTGCAAGAAGCTATCAACATTTTAGAAGGAGGATTACTCTCCAATCCAACATCAGGCCAATTACATTATCGTTACGGACTGGCATTGTTAGCGAATGAACAAATAGCGGAAGGGGTTGCAGCACTAGAAAAGGCTGTAGAGCTTGGTAGGTTTAACGAACTTGAAAAAGCAAAAGAACTCATTGAAACTAACACATAATTATAATTTATCGGTAATAAAAAAGATTTGATTATTAGGATTACTTTGAGTTTCAGTAAAAACTCAAAGTAATCCTAAAGAAGGTTTATGTCCGTCTAATACAATGGGAGTTTCACATGAATTCCAAATTACTATCTTCCATACTAAGCAATATCCTTTGGTTAATTATCACGTTTGCTTGTATAACACTCCTACAGCATAGCTTCCTTGCTCCTACGATAGAAGTAAATGGTGCAGGCTTTTTAGCCATGGCCATTGCAATATTTTGTTGTGCAGGCATCACCGATATCCTTGTTGCCAAGGAAACAAGAAACCCTCTTTTTAATTTTATAGTCTTTTTTTTACTTTCAGTGTCCAGTGTCTTTATATTTGTGTCTCAAGTAATTTATCCTCTCCCCTACTCCTCGGTTACTGTCGTCATAATTTTGAGTATCTTTATTGCTCTAAAAGTCACCAGCCTTTTCTTCTCATCGGATTGGAAATATCCAAACTTCATGAGAACAAAGGTAATGATTGTAGGCGATTATAAGTACGCTCAAAGTTTACAAACTTTGATAGATAAAACAAGAGGCAGATTTGTCGTTCAAGGCGTTATTGCTTTGCAACCGAGAAACACCTCAGACGATAAAAACGGATCAGAAGAGCGTAGAGAAAGTCAAATTAACCTTGACGGAGAACGCCTATCTTTTGAAGCACAAAGAAAAGGGGTAAAAATAATTATAGCCTCATTTCCTGAAAGACGGGGGCAAATGCCTGTCCAACAACTTCTAAAATGTCGTATGTTAGGTATTAAAATCATCGAGGCGCAGACTTTTTACGAGTTTATTACACGCAAACTGTATATCGAAAACATAAAGCCAAGCGACTTGATATTTTCCACCGGCTTTGTCCTTTCCATCAGAAGACGGGCCATTAAAAGGGTTCTGGATGTTATGTGTGCAATCATAGGTCTGATACTTTTTGCACCATTTTTTCCATTGGTAGCATTACTGATAACTCTTGATTCACCGGGACCAATTTTTTTCCGACAGGTTCGCGTAGGCCGTGACGATAAACTTTTTCACATAATCAAATTTCGTACCATGCGGGCAGATGCAGAAAAAGCGACCGGTGCGGTATGGGCACTAAAAGAAGATCCTCGTATAACACGTCTTGGTTCTTTTTTACGTAAAAGTAGAATTGATGAAATTCCACAACTAATCAACATCCTGCAAGGAGAAATGAGTTTGGTGGGACCTCGCCCCGAACGACCTGAATTTATTAATGAACTAAAAAAATCCATTCCTTTTTACGCGGAAAGACACCACGTAAAACCCGGGGTTACCGGCTGGGCGCAAGTTTGCTATCCTTATGGAGCCTCTGTAGAAGATGCACTTGAAAAATTACGCTATGACCTTTACTATATTAAAAGACAGTCGCTATTTTTAGATATAAATATCGTCTTACGCACTGTACTTATTGTATTTACGCGAAACGGAGCACGCTAAATGAAAAAAAACACTATTTTAATCACTTGCTTACTACTTTTCCTTTGTAGCTTTAGTCATGCAAACGCCAATGAAGGCTATATTATTGGCAAGGGAGATTCCCTTACCATCACAGTTTGGGGTGAACAAGAGTTAAGTACAAACGTTGTTGTACGCCCTGACGGTAAAATTTCTTTGCCTAATATAGGTGAAATGACAGCAGCAGGTGTTAGCCCCAACAATTTACGAGCTCGCATCTCGTATGCTTTAAAAGAAATTCTTTTTAATCCTATTGTTTCTGTTTCTGTGAATTCATTTCCGGCAAACAGCGTAATTGTCTATGGCCCCGGTACTGTTTCCGGAGTATTTCCCATTCAAGGAAAATCTACTCTCTTACAGATTTTAAGTAGCGTGAAGCCTGCTTTTCAAGCAGACTTGAAAAATGCCTATCTTGAAAGAAACGGAGAAAAAATCGCATCTGATTTTGAGAGCCTTTACAAAGAAGGTGTCGGAGAAAACGCAGACCTTGAGATTTTAGCTGCCGACAGACTTTTTATCCCCCTAAAAGATAATCTTGTTATTTTTGTTGAAGGTGCAGTCAATAGTCCAAAATCCATTCCATACACAAGTGAGATCACCATTTTGGAGGCTATCCATTTAGCCGGTGGTTTTAGCAAATTTGCAAAACCAAATAAGACGATTATCACAAGAAAAACAAACAATAATGTAGAAAGAATAAATGTTCGCCTTTCTGATTTAATAGATGAAGGTGATATGAGCCAAAATATTACTTTACAGGGCGGAGACTTAATTGTTGTTGATACCGGTTGGTTTTAATTGACTTTAAAAGCCAAACATATTTTATCAAAATATAGTTTTACAAAAACACCTATGAAAACCCTTTTGTGAAAGGGGTTTCATAGGTGATATACTCATAAAAAACTCTTTCAAACTGTAACTATTATATTTTTATAACGCACCTATATTACATACTCCCGAGCTACATACCTTTACGGTTACTAAGGTTTTATACCATATGAAAAGACAAACAATTAAAAAGAGTTCTGATGATGCAGCAAACCTAAATTTAGGTCGCTATATCAATCTATTAAGTAATCATATTAAATTTATATGTATTGTTACAGTTATTATCACCAGTATTGCTTTTGTGGTAAGTTACCTTCTACCAAAAAAATATTCTGCTTCCTCAACGATCTCAGTAGAAGAAAATATCGTAAGTGACTTAGTGCAAGGAATTGCAGTGACGACTTCGATAGAATCAAAAATTCGCCTCCTTGAAGTTCAACTTATGAGCCGAAATCTTCTTACACGAGTTGCCTCTCTGTTGGAACTTGACCTCTATGCCAACACGGAAGCGCAAAAAGAAGCCCTTATTGTAAAACTAAGGAATAACATCTACATTAGACACGATAAAAACAGAGGCGTGTTTTATATACACTTTATGGATAGTAGTGCAATCGTTGCAAGGGATTTTGTCAATACACTTATACGCCTTTACATTGAAACAAATACTTCAGAAAAAAGACAAGAATCCTTTGACGCAACCACATTCCTCAGTGAACAAATAGAAATTTTTCAAAACCGAATAGATGAAGCCCAAACGGCAATCGATAAATATAAAGCCGAGCAAGCTATGTACCTCAGCCTAAATGAGGGATTTGTTCAACAAAAAATTAATACATTAAATCAAGAAATAGAAACCTTACGCATAGAAGAAAATAAATTAAAATCCAAACAGCATATGTTGTCGGATGCTTCCATGCTCACAGATGAACTTCGCACAAAAGAAGCCGAGTTACGTAAAGCGCATGCTGTTTACACTGAAAAACATCCTGTTTTACAGCGACTATTAAGAGAAGTTGAAAGCCTTAAGATACAAATTGAAGAAGCTGAAAACACACCTGAAGATGCGAGTGATAATACAGAATTTAAAGTCCTTGCGATCGAACTTGAGTCTTTAAAACAAACCGAAGCATCTCTCATAAAAGAAAGGGATGAGCACTATAAAAACATAGAGATGCTACCCGCTATAAAAACCCACTTATCGGAGCTTGAACAAACAAAAGCAAACGAAATGATTATTTATGATCAATTAGTTGGACGTTTTGGACAATCGGAAGTTTCCAAGCAAATGGAATTACAAGACAAAGCTGTTAGCTTTAAGGTTATCGACGCAGCCGTGACCCCAACACGTTTTGTTTCCCCCATGCGCTACCTTATTATGGTTGGCGGCATCATTGCCGGCTTTGGCTTAGCTGTGGCCCTAATAATCGGTAAATCTTTTTTACGACCACTCATTCACTCTGCTGATGATTTAAATATTTACTCTGTTCCTGTTCTTATAAAGTTGCCGGTAATTACATCTCCAGAGATTCTGGCAAAAAAAAGGCGAACCAATTGGATTTTTATTCTCATTACAGCCTCTTACCTATGCCTTGTGCTTATTGCGGCTGTGTTTGAATTTTTGGGTTACACATTCATAGAAAGACTACTTCCCTTCTAACCGTTTTTATATAATGGAATTATTATGAGTATAATAGAAAAAGCAATGGAGAAAGCACAACAAGAACGTGCAAAAATGGGTAAACAAGAAAATTACCTTGATCCCACTGCGCTCAAAGATGAGGTTCACCCAAAAACCGCTGATGTTAATGATACTACTTTGGCAACCGAATTGAACGTTACAGAAACAATTATGCCTGAAGACGATAGCAATGTTATTATTGAGCAAGTAAACGCTCATTCTACAAATCAACAAACGGTCTTTGAAAATCAACCCAAAGCCGATCTAAAAGAAGTCGAACAACCTAAACCTAACACAAACGAAAACCCTACCCAAGCATCTCAAATCAAAGTCAACCCCAGCGCTTCTCTTATCATGGCCAACCAGAACACCTTGATTGAAGGAGGTTCTTATCGGATTTTCAAAGAATATATTATTGCACTGCGTAAAAGCCAACCCGACAAGTCAGTTTTCATGATTACGAGCCCTATGAAAGGCGAGGGTAAAACCCTGGTCACTTGTAACTTGGCTTGCGCTTTGGCGAGCGAATTCGATACAACGGTTTTACTTATTGATGCTGATTTGCGTGCTCCCATGTGTCACCATGTTTTAGGAATTGAAAACCCTCCAAAGGGACTTTCCGATTGTATTTTGCACAACACACCAATTTCCGACTGTCTCATACACACAGGCATCGGTAAACTTTCCCTCTTGTGCGCAGGAAGCCTCATTGAGAATCCGGCGGAATTAATTACATCCAAAAAAATGCAAGACTTGATTTTAGAAATCAAAAATCGCTACCCAAACCGAATTATTATAATTGACAGCCTCCCTCTTTTACCCTTTGCAGAAAGCCGTGCACTCAGTCGTATGACCGATGGAGTGATGCTTGTGGTACGTGAAAATGTTACCTATAAACGACATCTGGAAAATGCATTGTCAGAATTGCAAGACGTTCCGTTATTAGGTATGATTTATAACGCTGCTACAACTTCCGGAGCGGACAAAGAAATTTATGATTTATCAAGTTATGCGTATTAGACTTGCTATTTTAGCAAAATATAATTCATTTTTTGTAACACACCTTTTATAACACACCCTAGATTTATCACCAAGTGCCGTTCGGCGTTTGCATATATGAGGTTATAATGTACTTATCTTTTTTCGGTTTAAAACAAAAACCGTTTGAATTATTACCCAATCCGGATTTTTTATTCCTTAGTGACATACATAAAAAAGCGCTCACCTTTTTGAATTATGGACTAATGGAAAATACAGGTTTTATTCTGTTTACAGGCGAAGTCGGTACCGGAAAAACAACTATTATTCGTAGAATATTAAATAAAATTTCCAGCAATCTTACCATTGCCACAGTTTTTAATACAAAAGTGGACAGCACACAATTATTAAAAATGATTAATGATGATTTTGGCTTAGATACACAAAGCCACGACAAGGCAGACTTATTGCGTGAGCTTAATGAATTTTTAATTGACCAATACGCAGCCGGAAAACGTTGTGTACTGATCATTGATGAAGCACAAAATCTTGGTCTGGAGCAACTTGAAGAAGTTCGTCTCTTGTCAAATCTGGAAACGGCACACGCTAAACTTTTACAAATTATTCTTGTGGGTCAACCTGAGCTGCGTGACAAACTTAATAGCTCCGAACTCATCCAGTTGCGCCAAAGAATCTTGGTGCATTGCCATTTAACACCCTTAGACGTTAATCACGTAAAATCTTATATTTACCACAGACTCACTCAAGCAGGAAACCGCTTTGCTCTCGATTGGCGTCCAGACGCCATAGAGCTTATTCACAAAGCAACTCACGGAGTTCCGAGGCTTATCAATATTCTGTGTGATTACATTTTGCTTGATGCGTTTACAAAAAATCAAAAACATACCGATGCTGACGACATTTCGGCTATACTTTCTCAACTTGACTTTGAAACACAGTTTTGGGGAACAAGTACAGCTGAAACCATCGCAACTGCACAAAAAGAACAAACACCTGTTTCTGTCCAAACCAATACGGCCTCATCATATGAGCAAAAATGGTCGGCACATGAGGTGGATAAACTTTGTGATCGTATGCAAACCTGTCTTGATATGATGCAACAAAGCCTTGTTTCTCTTTCCCAAGTAATCGTTCTTTTGTCACAAAATATAACCTCCGTAACAAGCAAACAAATTACCGATAAGCCCAAAAGCTCAAATACGCTTGTAAACCGCAACAATGATGATTTGATTCTCTAACTTCTATACTCTTTTGAGTGTTATAATAAAAAGGAAAGTTCTATGCTCATGCACCATTTTCTTATACTCAAGATTCTGTTGCTTGCGACAATACCATCTCTCGCCTTTGCAAACGGCTCTTCAACAGTATCTCAGTCAACCAGTGATTATGAACTTAATGCCAGCATCGGAATTGGTTTTGAGTATAACGATAATGTGGATAACACGGCTTCAAACAAAATAACTTCCTTTATTAATACTATTAGCCCACAGTTCACCTTTGTCAGAGAAGGTGAACGCCTTAAAGCAGATTTTACTTATCGAGGTAATTATGAATTTTATTTGAAAAATAACCTTGATCCCGAGTACAGTCACTACCTTAATACCTCTGTGAGCGCCAATATTGTAGAAGATTTATTTTTCTTGGATATTAGCGAAAATATGCAACAAGTATATGAAGATATTACCCTCGGTGAATTCGTCGAAAATGAAAACGATGAGTCAACCAGAAACCGAAATATTTTCACTGTATCGCCTTATTTCACACTTTACCCAACTTCCAGAACTATGCTTACTCTCGGCTACAGCTTCACCGACACACGTTACAGTCTGGATCCTGTGAACCAAACACCTTCTTTTCTCTCCGTTGACAGCGATCAATATGATTTCAGATATAACGTTAACCAAAGGCATAACTTTTTTGCAAGATTGAACCATGAGCTCAGTAACAAAGCAACCCTTTACTCCGGAGCCTCCTATACGCTGGAAAAACACGATGATAAAGAAAACACCGATATTACACGTTATAATTTTTACATAGGTGCGTCTTACCAAATAACAGAAAATTTATCTGCCTCGTTGGAAGTCGGACCTAATTATAGCGTTCCAGATACCGGAGATGCCAGTCTAAGCCCTTATGTTCAGGCAAGTTTGAATTATGCCATAGGCCGTAGCGTCTTTAGTTTCGCATACAACACATCTTTTGAGGATGATTTTGAAGCAGGTGAAACTGTCAGTAAAAGCAATTATTCTTTTAACTTTAAAAAGCAATTTGACCGCTCTACTTTAAATCTCGGCATAGCCTATAACACCTATGACTCCGCCATCTCCTATCGAGTAGGGGAAGTAAGTGAAGAGCAAGGCAATACCATTTCCCCCACTGTCCGCTTTGACTACTCGCTAACGCCAAGAGCCAGTATCTTTTTTCATTATTCTGGACAAATTTATGAAGACCGAAACTTAGGAGACAATACACATACCGGCTACTATGGTGTGCGTTATGAGTTAAGCGAAAACAGCGATATAGGTTTAAGCCACAGAGTGCGGTATGTTAACGCAAACGATACAGATTCTTATTATACCAACCAAATAATGCTAGACTTTACATATAGTTTATAAAAGGTGACAACATGAAAATTGCTTTAACAGTAGATGTAGAAGATTATTTTCAAGTCAGTGCATTTGAAAATTCTGTGGACCGTTCCTCTTGGGACAGTCTCCCGCATAGAGTTGAACAAAATACTCACAAAATTCTCGATATTTTTAATGAATATTCTTTAAAATCCACATTTTTTGTACTTGGTTGGGTGGCTGAGCGTTACCCAACAGTTGTTAAACGCATGGCAGACGAAGGCCATGAAGTTTGTTGTCACGGTTACGGCCACCAACGTATTACAAACATGTCTCCCGAGGAATTCAAGGAAGACATCAGTCGAGCACGAAAACTTTTACAGGATCTCACAGGACAAAGCGTTGACGGGTACAGAGCACCCAGTTACACTATTACCAATCAAACCTTATGGGCCCTCGATGCTTTGATTGAAGTAGGTTTTAGCTATGATTCAAGTATCTTCCCCATTCATCACGATGTTTATGGTATTCCGGGAGCAGAGCGCTTTCCGCATATTATCAATCGAGAACATGGTACACTCAAAGAATTTCCTCCAAGCACCATAGAGTTTTCTATGCTTGGCAAACGCCTGACTCTCCCTTTTTCGGGGGGGGGCTATTTACGCCTTTTACCGGTATCCCTCATGTCAAAGGCTTATAAACAGCTTGAAAAATCCGGCCACGTCAGCACCCTTTATTTTCACCCTTGGGAAATAGATCCCGATCAGCCACGCATGCAAGGGCCTTTAAAGTCTCGATTTCGCCATTATATTAACTTGGCGACCACTGAAAAAAAATTACGCTATCTGTTTGAACACCACTCTTTCGCCCCAATGGGTACGGTTTTAAACGAGGTCTTACCCCATGCATAACCTTGAAGTAAAAAGAATTTGTTTTGATAACTCCTTATCAAAACAAGAATATTTATCAAAGATTTCAGATGCAATGTGCAAAACATGCATAACAAGCGTAACAGATGAAATTAGTGAAAGCCTGATTCAATGGGAAAAATATGTACGTATCAAAGACGCAAGTTTTGGTTATGCTCTGCCGTCATGGTTTTCCATTTTTTACAAGGCATTTGGACACAAAACCTATGCCCTTATGGCTTTTGAAAATACATCGCAAGAAGCAAACTCAAAAAGCGTTCACACCAAAGAAAAAAAACTGGTGGGCATTTTACCCATTTGTCACGTGCAATCCAAAATATTTGGCTCCAACCTCTGCTCTTTACCTTTTGTTAACTATGGAGGATTGCTTTGTGATTCTCAAGAAGTCGGCGAAAAGCTTATCCAAGAAGCACAGAAATTACGCCAAGAACTTAAAAGTGACTCCATTGAATTAAGACACATGGAAAGCAGTCAACTACAACTCCCTGCAAAGGCGGATCACAAAGTCTCGATGATACTTGACTTGAGAGAAAGTAGCGAACTCCTATGGAAAAGTTTTAAAGATAAGGTACGCAACCAAGTACGCAAGGCTCAAAAAAATGGTCTTTATGTGGTCAGAGGCGGCCAAGAGTTACTGGATGATTTTTATAAGGTTTTTTGTGTCAATATGCGAGACTTGGGAACACCTGTCTACGCCAAAAGCTTTTTCCAAACTGTACTTGAACATCTGCCAAGAGAAACCGAAATCCTTTGCGTTTACCAAAATGAACAAGGTAAACCGAGTGAAGAAGCTACCGATACAAACAAGAGAAAATGTGTAGCCGCCGGTATTTTGTACCGCTATGGTGACACCATGCAAATGCCCTGGGCTTCTTCTCTTTTGGCACACCGCAGTCATTGCCCTAATCACATTCTTTACTGGGAAGCTATGCATCTTTCGGTAGAGGAAGGCTTTACCTATTTTGACTTTGGAAGATCCACCCCACAAAGCGGACCATGGGCTTTTAAAAAGCAGTGGGGAGTTAGGGAAGTTCCCCTTTGTTGGGAATATATTCTGGAAGAAGGCGCGGAATTACCGGCGCTTTCCGTTAACAATCCCAAATACCAATTAGCCATCAAGGCTTGGAAAAAACTACCCCTTTTTCTGGCCAACACACTTGGTCCACATATCGTTCGAGGTATACCATGATGCGTTTAAGAACCCTTCCCCCGGCCGGTCCCCCACTTCCTTTTTCAAGCCTGATAAAAAGCTTGAAAACAAGGCTGGAAAATAACGACATAGAAAACTCACTCACCAAAGCTCTTGAAAAATATTTCGGCATTCCCCATGTAGTGTCCACGGACTCCGGCAGATCCGGTTTATCGCTTGCCCTTTTGGCCTTACATAGCCTTTTTTCCGACAAGGAAAAAACACAGCGTACCGAAGTGCTTATCCCTGCTTACGTTTCCTATTCTGTACCGTCTGCTGTGGTGCATGCCGGCTTCAAGGTGCGTCTTTACGATGTTAACCCCGTAAGCCTCAGTCCGGACCTTTCCTCTATGCAAAAGGCACTTTCTGAAAACACTGTAGCCATTGTACTTTGTCATCAATTCGGCATTGTGTTTGACACAGAAAAAGCCAAAGAAATGGCTCATGCAGTCGGTGCTTTTGTGGTGGATGATGCCGCACAAGCCATGGGTGGCATGATAGATAAAGAATATGCCGCTTGTATGGGAGATATAGGACTTTTCAGCCTTAGCCGCGGAAAGCCACTCACAGCAGTGGAAGGTGGGCTTCTCCTAACCGCCAATGAACAAATTGCAAAGGCATTATTCACGGTAAAAGAGAAACTTTACGGTGAACACTCTCAAAAAAGTTTAACTTCAGAACTCGCCCCCATTATCAAGTCTTTTGCTCTCTATGTCCTACGCCGTCCCCATTTTTACAGTATTCCAGCATCTATGCCATGGCTTAATATCGGAGCTTCCATTTTTGAACCGGATTTCCATGATGGTCCCATGTCTCCTTACCGTATGGCCCTTTGCCTTGCGAGTCTGCCACTTCTTGAAAATGCGAATGATTTACGCAGAAAAATGGCAACGCGTTACAGTGAACTCCTAGCTAATCACCCTGAACTACAAAGCTTTTCCATAAATCCGAAGGCCAAGAATATTTATTTACGCTACCCCGTTCTTCCCAGGGAAGGAACAGAATCTCTTACCCAAAAAATCATGCAAGATGCAAATGGATTAAGAGCAAAGAAGTTGGGAATTAGCCGAGGTTTTCCAAAGGCTCTTCACCAGGTGGACGACATTAAGCCGTTTTTGGCAAAAGATCACGAAGAAATTTTTTCGGGTGCAGAATATTTAGCCAAAAACCTGATCACCTTACCATGTCACGATCAAGTGTCCGAAAATGATTTTAAACAGATTATGCAAATTTTTTCCGACACTTCAAAAGCTTTGACACATACAAACAACAAAAATACCAATAAAGATAGTCAATAGGAATATTGTTATGACACTGATTTTTTGGCTTAGCGCCCTTTTTCTTGTTTACCCTCTGGTAATATATCCCTTTTGTCTTATATTATTTCAAAAGTTTTTCCCCTATACTATTATAAAAGCTTCCAACCGGCAAAATACCGCAACAGACGATTTTTTGCCTCATGTCAGCATTATACTTTCTGCTTTTAACGAGGAAAAAATAATCAAAGAAAAACTTGAAAATTATCTGGCTTTGGATTACCCAAAAAACAA
>CAYJHY010000002.1:0-44194 GCA_964369875.1 uncultured Mailhella sp. | reverse complement strand
GGGCAACAGTTTTCATAAGTTTAGAAATTGTGTTCATAATAGACTCCTAAGATTTTAAATTAATAATTTAAAAATTTTTCTTTGTAAAGAATTACCACCAATCGGATGTGGTCTTTACATCCACTCGATAAAATCAGTTATACGGGCATAAGATTAAAGCAAGATTAAAAACTACAAAAAAAAGATAAAAAAATCAGTTCAAATTCTCTTTAGACCGAAAAGTATTGTGTAATAACAAGCATACATTTTTGAATTTAACATCCCCCTATTAAAGTTTTTTTTTGGAAAAGGGGAGGGCTTGGGAGGGGAAAAAGTCAATAGTAAATTGGAATGACGTGAAAAAAGTATTAAACCGTTGACAAGGAAAATACAAACCTATATAGGGAGCTGAGGATAGATTAATGAGATTAAAATAATCAGTCTAATTTCTTTAAAGTTTTTATTTTTTTCAAACAATCAAATACAGTAAGAGGAGCTTAGTAATGCGCTGTAGAATTTGTGTACATGTTTTGGTGTCTTTTATTTTTTTCTGTACCAGTTTTATCGCTTTGGCCGATGAACCAAAAACCATAAAAACCTTTGCTATTCTTACACCTGAACAAGGAACGGATTTTGGTTGGAATCAACAAGGTGTTGTTGCCGCACAAAAAGTAGCTGAAAAAATGGGGCTTCAAGTCATCGTTGCACAGGGTTTAGGCTATGGGGATATTCGCTCCAGCATACGCGAAATGGTAGCTGACGGTGCAGAATTTATTTTAGCCCATGCCGGTGGATATAACACAGCCGGTGCAGAAATAGCAAAAGAAACAAACGTTCCTGTAGCCATTGTCGACCAACCCCAATTGGCACAAAAAAATCTTATTGCAGATTACACGGGCTCAGGACATGAGGCCGCTTATTTAGCAGGTTACCTCGCCGCCAAAATGACACGCAGCAATATTATTGGCATTGTTACCTCAGGCGAACCTCCTGCGTGGAATGCACATTCCCATGCCTTTATTAAAGGCGCACAGCACCATAATCCAAAAATTAAAGTTCATTATGCCGTTATCGGGCCCGCTGCCTATGCTGATGCCACAGGAGCAAAACGCGTGACGGAAACTGTCATAGCCGCAGGGGCAGACGTTATTTTGGGACAAGGCAACGGTTCAAGTTTTGGCATGTTGCAAGCCATTGAGACAAACAAAGCTAAAGATGGTGAAAAAGTCTGGTTTATTGACGTTATCGGCGATAAATCTCCCATCGACAAAGGGCATTTACTTTCTGCGGTGGTCTGGGATTTTGTACCTGTATTTACTAAACTTATCGGAGACTTACAGAATGGAACTTTCGGACAAAATCTTTACGAACTTACTTTGAAAGATAAATCGACCTATCTCTTAAAATCTCCCTATATCCCCGAAAATATATGGAATGACGTAATGAAGCTTCAAGATGAAATTGTTCAAGGTGAACGCATCGTTGAAAAAAACTTTGAGGTTGCTCCTTTGCATCAACTTGTGCAAGATGCTCAATAATATACTGTTATAATAAAATCTAATGCCAAATGTTTCATTTTATAACGTTTCCAAAACGTTTTATACAACGCAAGCTTTGTCTCAATTGAGCTTTGAGTGCAGAGAGGGAGAGGTGCATGCTTTGCTTGGCGAAAACGGCGCGGGCAAGTCAACTCTGGCAGGCCTTTTGGCGGGCTTGTACCTTCCTTCAGACGGGGAAATCCGCATAGCAGATACGCCTGTCCGCTTGCATTCACCGCAAAAAAGCTTGCGTTGTGGCATTGGTGTTGTCTTTCAGCATCCATTGTTGGTATCTGAATTAAGTGTTATGGAAAATTTATTGCTTGGGAGTGCATGGTGGAAACAATGCAATGAGAAAATCTTTCAAGCCCACTATGAAAATCTTTCAAATCTTCTTGGTATAAATATCAATGCACAAACACTTGTTAAGCACTTGAGTTTAGGCGAACAGCAATATATTGAAATTATACGAGCCCTTTGGCATAAACAAAAGATTCTTGTTTTTGATGAGGCCACCGCCCTTTTATCCTTTCCGGAAGCGCAACGTTTGGGTCTTATTATGCAAACACTTGCCAAAAATGGTCATACCGTTCTCTATATCACCCATAAGTTACGTGAAGCAATTACTTTTGCCGATCGCATGACTATTGTGCGCCAAGGTAAAAAGGTTGCTGAAATTTCACCTGAAACCATAGCAGAAATGCGGAGTAGTGACAACATAGAAGAGTCAGAACGTAATATCTGTCGTGCAATTTTTGGCGAAGGTTTTGACAATCCGACCACACCAACGGCATCTGCTACGCCAACCGTACCAACTACACCTGCTACAACACCTGCTACACCTCAAGGGTTATGTCACAATCAATCTCGAGATACACAAAAATTACAATCAGAAACAATCGCCTATACAGATAGCCGGGCAAACGATTACCCTGATGGTTATGCAGGTAATTGGGCAGAATCCCCTTCCCCTTTCTTTGAAATTTCTTGTATTTCAAGCCATTCAGAAGACCAAGCATGCTCCATTAAGGACATATCTTTTGGCATACACGGTAATGAAATATTAGGTATTGCCGGCATTGACGGGCATGGACAAAAGCATCTTGCTGAAATTTTAGCAGGACAACGTTTGGCAAAAAGCGGAACTATCTCCTTGCATGGTCAAGAAATTACAGAGCTTTCCAATGCGCAAAGGCAAAAGCTCGGCATACATTATGTGAGTGAAGATAGGCTAAATGAAGGTCTTGCGGGGAACGAAAATATAGCTCTTAATCTCCAATTAAAAAACTTAGGCGCACAACCTTTTTGGAAATACGGTATAGCCAAATGGAAACGTATCCAAAAGTATGCCCAAGAAGTTATGCAAGCCCTTTTTATCCCTCAAGAGCATCAAGCAAGCTTATCCAGAAATCTTTCCGGCGGTACAATACAAAAAGTCATTCTGGCTCGTGAACTCAACCAAGCCAAACTTTGCATGGGGATTTTGCATAATCCGACCCATGGACTTGACGTGAGAACCGCCAAAGAAATCCACGAAAAAATACGTTGCGCATTAAACCAACACTGTAGTTTTATTCTTATTTCCAGCGATATTGACGAGTTACTGTCTTTATCTACCCATCTTGCAGTTATAAAAAACGGAAAATTGAGTAATTGTTTTGTAAATAACGGTGAGGCTTATCATACATTAACCACGCTGATAGCAATGGATTAATATGCGCAAAAGAAATATACACCAAAATTATATTTTTTTCCTAAAGAACCTTGCACCCTTAATCTTGGCTTTTATATTAAGCGCAATCATTCTTTTATGTTTAGACACTAACCCCGTTGAATACTATGGTTATATTTTTAAGCGTTGCTTAACCAATAAATTAGGATTTGAGGCGGTGCTTTTAAAAATGACGCCTATCCTTTGTATCAGTGCCGGTTTAATGATCGCGTTTAAAGCCGGAATTTGGAACTTGGGGGGTGACGGACAGTTTCTTTTGGGTGCTGTTTTAAGTGTTTCTCTGGCCACTCAATTGGCGACTTTCATGCCCCCTTTATTTTTTATACCGCTGTGTTTTCTTTTTTCACTCTTTGTCGGTGCATTATGGATAAGCACACCTGCTTTTTTACATATAAAATACGGTATAAATGAAGTGGTCAGTACGCTTATGATGTCCTTTATCGGGATCAGTCTTGCAAATACTCTTATTAAAAGTTCCTTACGTGATATCACTGTGCCACATCCGCAAACACTTACATTAGCAGTAGAAAATCGCCTATGGCGTTTTTTTGACAGCAATGTACATCTGGGCTTTTTTCTTGCTGTGTTTATTATAATTTTTGTGCACTATATTCTAAGTCATACCGCACTTGGGATAAAATGGCGTATTATCGGGAGTAATAAAAAGGCGGCTTACCATGCGGGATACCCTGTTAAGTCTTTACTCTTGTGGGCATTTTTCCTAAGCGGAGCGCTTATTGGCTTGGCAGGAGCCCTTGATGTTTTGGGGGTTTACGGAACCGTACAGGCCAACTGGAACCCTGCCTATAGCATGCTTGCTATTCCCATTGTGTTTTTGAGCCGTTGTCATGGCATGGCGATTATTTTATATGCTTTCTTATTTACCATTCTTCTTGTTGGCGGAGAAAGTGCGTCTAGGGTATTGCAAGTACCAAATTATATTATTCATATTTTATTGGCATTGGTTATGCTTTTCAGTGCTGTTATTCATAGAAAGGGTTAAACCATATGATGAATGAAACATTTTTTATAACCCTACTTTTAGGATCTCTCATGACTGCCTTTCCTTTATTTTTAGCAGGATTTGGCGAAATGCTGTCAGAGGAAGCCGGAGTTTTAAATCTTGGACTCGAGGGAATGATGCTAGTGGGAGCTTTTTTTAGCTTTTACCTTGTGCATGAAACGCAAAATTATGCCCTTGGTTTTGTGGGGGGTGCCCTTGCAGGGGTATCACTTGCTTTTGTTATGGTTGTTTTTTGTGTATGGCGTACAGTCGATCAAGTGGTTCTTGGTTTGGCGCTTACTTTTGTGGCACAAGGAATAACTTCACTCGCCCATCATGTACATTTTGCAAAAATATACCCAAGGCTGACCCCTATGGAAGATTTTAGCATTCCTTTCTTCTCAGACCTTCCCATTGTGGGGGAATTGTTTCAAACTTCTGTTTTCACGTGCTTGTGCGTATGTTTTATGGGAATTTTTATTTGTTTTTACAGGAAAAGCATCTTAAAGCATCAACTTGTTGCGGCCGGCTCAAATCCTAAAGCGCTGGATGTTTTTGGTGTCAACGTATTTGCACTGCGTACCATGGTTGTGCTTTTTACCGGCGCAATGGCAGGGCTGGCAGGCTCCTACATGTCGCTTGTAAGCACAGGTCTTTTTGTCCCCCATATGACCAATGGGGCAGGTTTTATTGCTATAATTTTAGCTATGCTGGCGCAAGGGAAAATTTTGTGGCTCATTTTGGGGGCACTTGTGTTTGGTTTAAGCCTATCGATAAATACTGCCTTGCAACTTCTCAATGTAACGGTACCGACGGATATTGCACACATGCTACCTTTTATACTCATTGTGTTTGTTTTGGTCGTTTTTAGGCGTCATGTTTCTGTTCCAAAAGTGTTGGGACAGCCCTATCAACGGACACAAAGATAAACATTCCCTCAAAAAAAATAAACCTCAAAGCCAGGGATCTTTATAGCTATAAACTCAGTTATGTACTCTTAGAGGGTATTTTCATTAGTTGTACCTCTTTTTTTGTTTCTCACGTATGGCGTTACGACTATTCTTCATCCCACCAACTTCACTGAGCATTCGATCAAGTTTCACTTCTTCTTGCTCTTTTGCCGAAAGTCCCTCATAAGGATGTTCATTCACTCTTTTTAGATAATTACCAAACCCTTTTGTGTACAACCAGTATTATAATTATGCAGAGCTCCAACTTGACAAACTGGTGGAACAAAAAATATCGTTCTGCCTCGAAACCACCTTGTCAGGAAAAGCATACCTTGCTAAAATAAAAGAATGGCAAAAAAAGGGCTATATTGTCAACCTTATCTTTCTTTCTCTCCCCTCCCCCGAAATGGCAATCTCTAGGGTAGCCTATCGGGTAAAACAAGGCGGTCACAATATTCCCGAAAACGTTATCAGACGACACTTCCAAAAGGGCTTGGAAAATTTCCATACACAGTTTAAAGATTGTGTCGATTACTGGGCACTGTATGATAACTCTAATTACGAATTAATCTTACTGGAAAGCTCCACCGATTTTTAGCCAATTTGAAAGGATTTACTATGAATACCCCCCAAAAAGAAGAAAAACAAAAATATATGCAAGATTTCCTTCAAAATATCGAAACAGCCTTAAAAGCGTCTGCCCTCGAAGCTCGTAAAATCGCCAAAGAAACAGGCACCCCCCTTGTTATCTACGATAAGGAAAAAGGAATACAGGAAATTATGATAGAGGATTGAGAAGGGGAAGTTAAACCCAGCAATATAATGGTTTTTTAATTATTAACCGAGAGAACTCCGACTCAATGCTCTTTTATAAAAAATTTTTTAAAATTAACGAAACATCCAATTTTTTAACGTTAGCATCTTGTTTAGTTCTGACATTCATTTGTTCAATCATTATAGTATCATATTTTGCAAGTTCATTTGTCCACGCAGTCAATTGATTAAGATACAAATTGTTTAAGCTAAGGCCTATGCGATTCTCTTGTCCGTCTTTTTGTGCCCCAAGGGGTTGTATATTGCTCAGATGCCGACTGAGCTTTGTTTTGTCTGTCAATTTTGTAATCAAGAAAAAAAGGTCTTGCGTTTGGCCCCGTTGCGCACTGATTTGCGTACCGACTGAGGGAATTTGTGCCACAAGCTCTGCTATTTCCGCATATTCCCTTTCTTGGCGTGCAATATCTTGTTTGGCAATTTCTCTTTGATTATATTGAGAATATAAAGCAAGCAAAAGAAAAGAAAGCAGTGAAATAATTCCCACAAGTTTAAGATTAATTTTTTCCATATGTTCTTCTCCTTGAAGCCAAATTATTCTGTAAGCCCTAAACGTAATTGAAAATCAATCACTTCTTTCCCATCTTTATGTTTCTGCAAACGGGGCAATGCACTTATAATGTCAACAGCGTCTATGCCATTTTGTTTTTTCAACAAATCAATATATTGTTCCAGATGATTAAAAGTTGCAATGTTTCCACTCATCAACAAAACTTTACTTTGATAATTAAATTCATCCAACTCCAAGGCCATAGTATCTTGACTGAGATTGCTGATTAAATCGAGCATTCCAAGTGCTCTAAAATGGCTTTCGTCAAAAGTGTTCTCCGTTGCTCTGGCTTTTAAAATGCTTCGCATTTCTCGCATAGAAAGATTTCGTTTCATTTCGGGAACAGCTTTTTTAAACAGATACATTTTTTGGTCGGCATAGAATTTTGCTTCTCGCTTATATTCTTGAGTTTGACCATACAGAAAACAGTAATATACCGAAAGGGCAATAAAGCAAAGAGATATCGGAAAAACCCAACGTTTACATAAAGAAGCATCTTTTGCATTTTGTGCTGTCTTTATTTGTAAAAATCGAGGAACAATAGCGGACGCAAAAGAAAAAATACCTTGCCTCTTCTCCATGCTTTCAATCCGATCTATTAAAATAGGTAAAACAGACATCATGGCAAGCGTTGTGGCAGACGTCGTGGTAGGCACCATGGCAGACATTTCATAAAATGAAGCACTCTCCCCCTGTCCCCCAACAACATCTTTTTTGACCAAACCATCTTTTCCAAATGAATACGGCTGTTTTTTTCGCAATATCTGAACATTTTTCATTTTTTCAATAAAAACAGAGATCGCATCCGAAACCTTTGAAGATTGTAGTCGTTTTTTTTCTCTAAGAGATACATTCAACACTTCGACATTATATTTTTCTTTCAAAGAAGAAGTTATTGTCTTCCTATCCGCAACAAAGGTAAAATAATATATTTTGGACTGTTGCGACAAAGAACATATATCCTCAAAGCAATATTCCAACGCTTTACAAGTATCTTGAAAGGGCAAAGAATTTTGAGGTATTATTTTCATTTCTTGCCATTGCCCTTGCCTTTTCATCGCTATAAAATAGCTATTTTCTCCTTGATAGACATAAAGGGCATCTTTATCTTTAACTTTCTCTAAAAAAAGAAAAGGGACAAAACTCAATGCACAAAGGGATATTTCTGCCTTTAGAAATGCCTGTTTCCACTGTTCAATATGCCTTTTAAGCATAGAGTAGCTAAAAATAATTCTGTTTTGATTTTTGAGCTTGTTTTGAAAAAAGAAAACATGTTGTATTTTTTCTTCCTCGACAGGAATATCTCTTTTAAGAAGGTGTTTTAATGCTTTCAAGCTTTGCGCCTTACTTCGAAACGGTAGTTCCCATTTTTTAATAATAAGAGACTCCTCTTCGATAAAAAGATACACGTTTTGTGGAATGGTTATGCCCTGCTCTTGCAGCTGATGTTTTACGGATAATAAGATATTTTCTATGGCGTTTTCATCAAAATATTGATAGCAATCTTCCCATAGAACGCGAGTAGAATCTTTATTTTCACAAACAACAAAAGAAAGCGCTTGCGCATTTTGAGTAATGATAAGGTAAAGCTGTTTCATAAAAGTCCCTGAAAGTATACCATAATTTAAAGAAGATTGATTTGAGGCGAAATAATTCTATTCTTCAATTGCATTTTTACCACACCATCACGCTTAATGGCATTGAGAGTTCTTTGGGGCACGAACGCTGTATTAAGATTCTTTTCATCAATTTCCACATTAATCTGCAAATCAAGGCTTGATTGCTGAAATTGTTGCGTATTTATTTTTATTTTTCCACTTTCGACAATACGAAAAATAGCGTTATTGATATTAATGTTACTTTGTAACTCCTTGTTTTCAAATTCCAAAAGAATAGCGCCCTGAATATTTTCTAAAGGATTATCTTTTAAAAGCGGTATCGTGTGTTCAGTGATGATATTTTGTAATTCACAAGCCATTTTTCCTTGCCCTTCAAACAAGGCATTTTTCATATTTTTTTGTAAAGAAAAATCCATCACAATATTTCCTTTACTTGTCCCTTCTGTAATTTGTATCGGCAACACACGGCTTGCAAAAATAATCTCAAACACTTTTTTTATTTCTAATTGTTGCCAGTCAACATTCGTACGGATTTTTTGAGGCTGAAAAAAAGAATCCAGCTCAATAGTCCCTTTAATTTCTTCTTTTTCATGCCGAAGCAAAAAAGTAAGGCTTTTACTTAAAATTCCAAATTCAAACAACGCATTTTCCCATATAATATTCGGTTGGGATGTTTGATTTTTGGGATTATTGTACTTTATTTGCGTGAGGCGCAATTCTTGAGACCATAAATCCCATTCCACCTTTTCCACTTCAAAACCATAGCGTTTCCCTTGGGTTTCCAACTGAAATTGCCATTTCTGAATTTGATCGTACAAGAAAAAATGTGCATAAAAAAGAGCAAGAAAAATCCCAAAAATAAAAATATAGACAAATCCCGTTATAAAATATTTTCTTTTTTGTTTCGCTTCGCTTACTTTCATCAAAATTTTCCCTGTCCAAAATTAAAATATCTCTATAAACTGTCCACAATACGCATAGCTTCTTGAAGAGAGGTCAAGCCCTCCGCCACTTTAACCATCCCGTCTTGATATAGACTTTGCATATTTTCTTTCATGGCAAGGTTTCGTAAGTAAGAAGCGTCTTCTCTCCCCACAATGGCCTTTTTTATGTTTTCACTAATGGGCATAAGTTCGTAAATCGCCATACGCCCCTTATACCCCGATTGCATACAGTTCTCGCAACCTTTCGGCTTATACAAATAACCTTGATACAAGGCCTTTGCTTGCCCAAGGCTTTGCAATTCCTCTTGATTGGGAATATATTTTTCTTTACAAGAAGGGCACAAAGTTCGCACCAAACGTTGCGCCACCACCATTCTGAGAACAGAACTCAATAAATAACTTTCAACCCCCATATCGAGCAAACGAGTAATTGCGCTCGGGGCATCATTGGTGTGCAAAGTGGAAAGAACCAAGTGACCTGTAAGCGCCGATTGAACCGCAATAGCCACTGTTTCCGTGTCACGGATTTCCCCCACCAAAATAACATCGGGATCTTGGCGCACCAAAGTACGTAATCCACCAGCAAAGGTAAGGCCTATTTTAGGGTTGACTTGTACTTGTCCGATTCCGTCAAGCTCATACTCAATGGGATCCTCAATGGTCATAATATTTCTGTGGGGTGAGTAAATTTTTTGCAAAGCGGCGTAAAGAGTAGTGGTTTTACCGCTCCCCGTAGGACCTGTAACCAAGATAATACCATGCGTACGTTGTAAAAATTGTTCCAATAGCTCAAGACCTGACTGTGTAAGCCCAAGCTCCTGTAAAGAAAGAACCTTTTCACTTTTTTCCAAAAGACGCAACACAACCCTTTCCCCAAAGGCCGTGGGAAGAGTGGACACACGAAGACTCACTTCTCGTCCCGCAAACAAAACCACTATTCTGCCGTCTTGCGGTAAACGTTTTTCGGCAATATTCAATTTAGCCATGACTTTTAAACGTGAAACCACGGCCGCATGGTGTTTTTTTTCCAATTGTTTATATTCGTATAACACCCCATCCAAGCGAAAGCGAATTTTTGAAAAATCTCGATAGGCTTCAATATGAATATCGCTGACCTTACTCCGTATAGCTTGAGCCAAAGTCGCATTGACAAAGCGAATAAAAGGAGCGTCGCTGTCACTGTCCAAAAGATCGCTTATGCTGTCATCTTGTATATCGTGACCTATTTCTTGCTCAAGCGAATTTTCAAGAATACCATCCCCAAATTCATCATGACTGCTTTGGCTTTGCGCATCAAAAGCCTTATTGATAATGGCATACAAACTTTTTGGATTGATAAAAATATTCTGCTTTACCTTCTCCCCCAAGGTAAAATACACTTCTTGCGAACAATTTAATGATTTTGGGGTGGTCACGGCCAAAACCAGTTCTTTGTTTTTATTATAAAGAGGTAAGAGGGAGTTGGCCTTCAGCCACGCCAAAGGAAAGCGACAAACCATATCCGACAGCACAACCCATTGGTTTGTTTCATCAAGACTTTGTCCATTCTCATCTGCTTGTTCACCGTCGCTTTGCACTTGGGCAAAACTCGACCGATACGTATGCTCCAAATCAGGAATATATTCCATTCGATAGGAAGAAGCCATGGTGAAATAATACGTATTTTCATCCATATACTTCTCTTCATACAACATTTGCAGTAAAGACACTCCTTGAGAGAAGGCTTTTTGCTCAAGCTCTTGCAAAAGAGCATCATCCAAATTAAGCTTCTTGATACTTGCTTCCATAATTAAAACACAATGACAGGAGATAAAAGTTGAGGAGGGCTGACAATAGAATCCACCAAACCATTTTCCCCAAAACTTGCTTGATTGAGCAAAATTCGCTTATCCGCCGTTAATTTCGCGCCTGCTTCAAAATTTTTGATAATTTTTGGGGTAATAAAAACAAAAAGATTCGTTTGCACATTTTCTTTACTTCTGGATTTAAAAAGCCAACCCGCCACAGGAATTTTAGAGAGCCCCGGAACACCGCTTTCATTCAAGGACTGATTGTTATCAAGCAAACCACCGATAACCGCTGTTTGTCCGTCTTTCAATAGAATAGTGGATTGCACCAAGCGCTTTCTGGTGGTGGGAGCCACAATCTGATTACCATTGGAAAAGGTTAAAATTCCTTGCGTCACTCGGCTGATTTCTTGTTCCACTTCCAGTTTCAAGGTATCATCCGTACTGATTCTGGGAGTGATTTTGAGCTTCACGCCAACATCTTTATAATCTATGGTTTGGGTTGTAAATTCCGCATTATTACTTTCCGTAGACTCCCTTGAAAAAGGAATATTATCCACCACTTCAAAATTTGCTTCCGCATTATCCAAGGTGAGAAGCTGAGGCGTCGCCAAAATATTTACATTGGAATTACCTTTGGAGAGGTTAAGTAACGACTGAATATTATAACTTGTTCCTCCCACGGTAAACGCATCGGATAAAATACCGCCAATACTTGCCCCTGATGGCAAAGAAGCCGTTTTATTACTGCCAAGATTAATCCCACTCCCATTTAAACTGACTCCGCCAAAAAGAGAAATATCCGTGGCAATATCCCCCGCTACCGCCCAGTCTATACCAAAAGATGCAGAATCACTGCTGGCTACCTCCAAAATAAGCGCCTCAATAAAAACTTGCTGTCTTTGAACGTCAAGTTTAGCAATAATTTTAGAAAGAGATTCAAACTCATCTGCTCTGGCGGTAACAACAAGGCTATTGGTAGCAAGGTCGGGCACGACTTTTATATCACGCGAAAGGGTGAATTCTTCCTCTTCTTCATTACTTGTACCCGCCACTTGTCTTTCGATAAGAGTGTTGATAACCTCGGCTATGTCTTCCGCCTTTCCGTTGGAAAGTTGGATATGGTGCACATCGCCTTTGCCTTTTGGGGTCGGAATATCCACAGTGGCAAGCACTTCTTTTACGATAGCATAGGTTTCCTTGTTACCGTAAACAAGCACGGCATCGGTTCGTTCGTCGGGGACAATCATGCTGACACTAACCCCACCTTTTTTCTTCAGTTCCTCATCCTTGCTTTTCAAAATACCGGAAACGGCATTGGCTACCAACTTAGCATTGGCATGTTCCAACTTGAACGTGTAAAGTTTGGCATCGATATGATTTTTTTCAATAGCATCGATAAAGGCTATGGCGGTTTGTATACGAGAGCTTGGCGCGGTTATCGCCAAAGTATTGGAACCGGAATAAGAAGTAATGGCAAAATCTTTCACCAGAAGTGCGGGCAACACCCTTTCAAGCTCTTTGGCTATACTGTTTTTCAAAGGAATAATACGTGTTTCTATACTTTGCGAAACGCCGTCACTACTTAAGGTATTTTGTTTGTAGGTGTCATTAAAAGGAGTAATAATCCATGAAGATGCATTTTTTTGAATGGCGTACCCATTGGCACCCATAATGGAAATAAAGGTATCAAGCACATCTTTTTTATTCAAGCCAACGGGAGAATAAATAGTAACCGTGCCTTGGATATTTGAAGGCGCTACAATATTTTGCCCTGTATGTTCACTAATATATTGAACAAACTCCTTCAAACTTACTCCATCAAAATCAAGACTGATTTTTTCACTGGCAAAAACCTTTAAAGGATTTGAAACAAGACAGAAAACAAACATCAAACCTATGGCAAAACAAAGAACTTTTCGAGAAACAGATAAACAATGCATACAATATCCCCATTAGAATGTGTAATTATATATAAGAGAGGTCTTGCCTCTGTAAATTTTCAGTAAAAATGAATTTTGGTTTCTGATAGATTGAAAATGTTTTAAACTATCAAAAGTAACAAGGTTATGATTATCAAGAGAAAGAAGAATATCATTATCTTGTAGTTTCAATTTCCCTAACGGACTTTCTTGCTTGATAGAAACTATGCGAAGTCCTTGCGCTTCTTGATTTTGAAAAGGCATAAGACTAATGCTCGATAATAAGTTTGAAGGGTTGGCAAATAAAGACAACAACTCATTTTTATTGAGCTTAATCTTTTTGTCTGCTTGCTCCTGTTTATTTTTTTTACGTAAAAGCAAGCGCTCTTTTCGTGTCCCGTTTGCAAGAATGATTGATTCACGCTCAATTTGTGCTATCTTCCACGCTTCAACTTGTGCCCCTTGGTGATAAAGAGCGCTTTGCCCATTGATATTCAAAATAGCAAAGCTCTCTTGATTATCCCCCACCACAGTTCCCAATAATTTCCAGCTCAAAGAACTGACAGGAATATCGGCATTATTTCCAAGCACTCTATTTTCTGAGCTTTTTTGCTCTTCGTTTTGTAAAATAGCCGCCCCAAAAATATTCTTTTCAAGCGTTACTTCTAAAAATTTTAAATTGTCTTGTTTCTCCTGAGCGTTTTGTTTTGTTTCTGTTGCGTTTTTGGGGATTTGATACGGTGTATAAAAAATCCCAACAAGACTATAGGCCAAAAGCGCAAGCGCAAAAAGAGAACATAGGTGCTGCCAAATATTTTTCATATCTATACCACCAAATTACTCATTTCAAAAATCGGTAACATAATGGCAATCACCACAAAACCTGTGATGGCACCCAAAACCAAAATAAGTAAAGGCTCCAAAAGAGCAGTCAGTACTTGAAGTTTTGTTGCCACACTCCCTTCACAATCCTTGGCAACCCATAAAAGCATTTCGGGAACTTGTCCGCTCTTTTCTCCTGCATGCACCATCTGGCTGACAATGGGGGAAAAGATAAGGGAATTCTTTAAATATGTCGATAATTCATATCCCTCTTGCACGCCTGTATATATATTTTCAATAACCTCTACCATATAGGTATTTTGAGAAATATTTTTTACAATATTTAAAGCTTTTAGCAAACTGACCCCATTATGTAAAAGCATACCGAGGGTTCTTGTGAACTGCCCCACCAATATTTGCCTATATATTTTTGCCACAAAAGGAGTTTTGAGCAATATTTTATAATATAATTTTTGGCCTTTTTTTGTTTTTTTATACAAAAACAAAAATACGTGCGAAAACACAAAAAAAAGAACAAGCGCAAACCACCAATTTCTAAAAAATGCGCTGATATTGAGTAAAAGTTCGGTGGCAAAAGGCAAGGACTTATCCATAGTGGTAAACATAGCAGAAATTTGCGGAACCACATAGGTTAAAAGAAAAATAACAATCGCAAAACCCACCACAAGCATAAAAATAGGATAGGTAAGAGCGGCATAAATACTTTTCATAAGTTTGAGATGTTTTTCCAGATGATCGGCATATTGCTCAATAACAATTTCCAGTGTTCCCGACTCTTCTCCCGCACGAACCATGCTGATAAAGGTTTGTGAGAAAATATGAGGAAATTCCTGCAAACAATCTGCCAAGCTTGTGCCGTTCAAAAGCCTGTCTCGCATGCGAAGCAAACAAGATTTCATGGTTTTGCCGTATTCGTAAGAGCACAAGGTTTGCAAAGCTTCTTCAAGGGGAAGAGAGGCTTTTAACAAAACAGCCAATTGGGTAATCATATTGGACAATTCTGTTTTTGGAACCCTTGAAAAGCTTGAAAATAAAGATAATTTTTGAAAAAAAGGAATGAAAGACAAGGGATTTTTTTCTAAAGCAGAAGCCTTTTGCTTATGTGTATTTTGGAAAATTTCCACAGGAATAAGCTCTTTGGCGTAAAGCACATTTAAAGCGACTTGTTCATTATCCGCTTCGATATTTCCCTTTATGGTTTTCCCATGGGAATTGGATGCTTTATAAAAAAAAGTAGGCATATTCTAACCACTGCTTTATATGTAGAAAGTTTGGGTGTGTGCACGCACACGCACCCAAACTTTCTATTTCCAAGATTTTGTTTTACATTATAACCGGATACTATTCAGAATACGCTCATTTAAGCGTATGTCTAAAGATTAATCTTCTTTTCTTTTCACACTACGGAATACGATAAGACCGAGGCCTGCAAAGAAGAGGAGCATCATATCGTACATAGGTTCTGTACCGACGGTACAACCACCACTGCTACCATGATCGACTGTAGAGGAGGTTGCAGTGCCGTTGGTGGGCAAAGTACCGCTTGTGCTGACAAGACGCACAGGGTCTTCGATTTTACCAACCGTTGTATCAAAGTCAAATGCACCGTTATCTGCAATGGAGAAGAATAAAATATACATTTTGTTCATTTCCAAAACTGCATCTGCGGCTAAAGGAGCCAACGGTTTGTTATCTTCAACAATCCAGAAAGTACCGTCACCAAATCTTATATCGGCGTAGGTATATTTTTCATAGTCGGTATTGCTTGTAATTTTGTGAAGTTCCAAGTCACTCACTTTCATACCGTTACCAAGAATATCCATTTGGAAGGTCACTACTTGACCGTCTGCGGCAGGACTGTATTCTGCAGTGAAAGCATGAGTACCAAAGATTTTGGCATTACCGCTCACTTGAGAATTGTAATTGTCCAAATCTTCTTCGGCAATGGGATTTACAATCATTTTTGCAACCAAACTGCTTCCGTCTTGAGTCATGGCGGGAGCTATTTGGTTGGCAAAGTCTGTTGCACCGGGAAGAACACCATAAACCGGTTTATCGGCAACAATGGTGGTTGCTACACGAATGTCGGCAATAGCGGTTGGATCAACGGTGAAAGGATCTTGGTCAAGAATAACAAAGTCAGCGTGTTTACCCACTTCAAGGCTACCCAAGCGATCTTCTACTTTGAAAGAGAAGGCTCCGTAGATGGTAGCGGCACGCAAAGCTTGGAGTACGTTTACACGTTGGTCATAATTCCAAAATGTTTTTGTTGCTCCGCCTTCGGTGGCAGGCAATTCAACGGTTGCATTAAGATCTTTACTTTCCCCTGTCAAAGCGTAATCTTTTCCGAAAGGAATACGAGTTACGGCAGATTCGGTAGAACGCAAAGGAGAAATGGCTACGATGGGAGTATCGTTATGAATATTGTAATAGTGGTCATATTCCACCGCCCAGCCCATGGGACTGATTTGTTGTGCCACACCGGGGCCCATAAAGACGTTTTTATGGCGATCGCCCCAATAGTAGGTGTGGTCGACAAAGTAAGAGCTGACAAAGTTTTGGTCTTTCATAAGAGGACCGATTTTTGCGCGTAGTTCCGCTCTTTGGGTTTCATCATAGGCAGAATTTTGATTTTCAGGTTGCGTAAATGCACCATAACCATTGGTTGTTATATGGTCAATTCTTTCCGCATTACCGGGAGCTTTGTTTGTACCGATAAGATATTCATCAAAAAGACCGTAGTTTTCGGGATTTCCGAGACCTTCAAGCTCAATATATTGGACGCCTGAAGAATGGGTCCCGTTATTTTGTTCTTGATCGACAATATCATCATATATCCCCACAAGACGTTGAGTAAGTTGACGTTCTTGGGTCTGAGCATGGATAATGGTATGACGGGTATCTTTTACATCAGGATAGGCAATAACGGCTCTTTCATAAGCCGCAACCACTGCCTCGTTGGCACGGGTTCCGTTAGCATGGATAGTTGTGCCTTGCCCTTGGGCATGGATACCTGCCACTTGCGTATTGAGGTCAAGCATTTCCATATTCAAAGAACCGGGAAGCCCCCATAATTCATTTTTATAGGCTTCGCCTATGGGAGCTTGTTCTATAAGAGGGTCATTGGCAGACAAGGGATGTGCTTCATCGCCCATAGTAAAATAACCGGGACTTTTAAACCAACCGGTATTGCCTTGGTTTGAACCGTCTGTAAGAATTTTGAATTGTCCCAAGATAATCATATCTGTAGGAAGCGCAACCAATTCTTGAGCGGAAATTTTTTCATATCTGTCTTGTAATTCTGCATCGGTTTCATTGGTTAGACGAAGACGAGTTCCCGTAGGCATTGCAAATGCACCGGGAGCAGCGGCTGACCAACGGGTTAAGTCTTCACCCACGTTTGGAGCATGGGTTCTTTCATCGCCTGAGCGATTCATTGTTCCGATTTCTCCTGGATTAAATACATCAGCATTCCAGCCAAGCTGATAACGAGCAAGAGTGCCACCATAAATAGCTACAGCAGGGTGCATAGCCATACGAATTTGCTGTTTGTTTTCGACAATAAACTCACGAAAGGAGGGAAGATTTCCGGGAAAACTGATACTTTGGTTCGCCATGGTAACCCCTGCTTTAGCATAGGCTCTGGAACCGTATTGATATTCAGCAGCAAGTTTGGCTGCGCTTTCTTCTTTTGTCAACGCTTTTGCAGGCAAAATATTTCTGATACCCATAGCGTCAAGCTCATTGAGTACCCCTGTCATTACCCAATCACCATTTTTTTGTTCAGTGATAACACCGGGAATAGTCAAGATATTTCCATCGGTATATGTAATGGTAAAAAGACCTTGAGGAGTGGCAATGGAAGCAATCGTTTTACCGTCGAATGTAATTCCGTCCGCTTCTGTAATACTCAATAACGCATCGGCATACTTTCTGTTAATAGAGCCCAAGTGGCCTGAAATATGGCTGATATACACATATTGATTGGGAGCGGCGACTTGCAGTTCATCCGCATTTGGGTGTCTGCCAATATCTTTCAAAAGAGTATCGTCATAACCACTGCCGTTAATCCAAATAGGCTCGGCCTTCGTTGCATTTCCAAGACCTTGAGACTTAATGGTGATACGCTCTTGAATGGTTTTCAAATCATCACAGTCCCCAATGGGAGTGGGATATAAATTCACATTGTACAAATCTGTGGTTGCATAACCCGGGAAATGTCCATGACCGTCTATCAAACCGGGAAGCATGGTTTTTTCGCCCAATTCAACCACTTTTTTGCCCGCCAAAAGATTTTGAGGGGCTGATGCCGAATCACCCACGTAAACGATTTTACCGTTTTCGGTAATAACCATTTGAGCTTTAATGGCTTGATGATTAGGGTCTTTGGCTTGTTCCATAGTGTCTGTCATGGTATAAATATTTCCACCTTGATAGACAGTACCGCTTGTTGCCGCTTTTGCATCGGGAACAAGATGCATGGGCGCAATGAGCATACCACTTAGGGCATACACCAATAATGATTTTCCGATTGTCCTCATTCAAACTACTCCTTTGGACTGTGTTAACACGTTTAAAAAGTTAAAACAAATCTTGGTTCATTTCCGAGTGAATCATTTCTATAATGCAAAATCTAAAACATCCTTTTACAAACGTGCTTGTTTCTACTGCATTGATCTTTCAAACAAGAGCAAGAGCTTGCAAAGGAAGCTATTTCTAAGTTTTTTAGAAGTATTTCACATAAAAAAAATTATGTCAATCAAGTGAGTTGCAATTTGCATAATATTTTTCATATATCTACTCTTCTATCTATTTAGAAATATATTCATAATTTCAATTAGTTACAATACAGGCAATTTAAATATTCAAAAGAAAGAAATTTTAAGCATGAGAAAAAAATAACAAACTTTATTCCACAACTTAGGTAGATTACAGCCATAGCATTTTTTTTGCAGAAAATTAAATATAGAATTCAGTGTTCAGTAGCTCCCTGTAGTAATATATAATAGCAGATTTTTTATTATACTAAAAGTACACATATTTTTTTCACAATACACAACATCACATTTTTTTATTGAAATAATCAAGTTTTTTTTGATAATTGTATATTTAAAAAAATTCTTGATTATTCAACTTTTTTACGCTATTTTTGTAATTCTTATACTTGTAGCAAGTATGAAATTTAGTTTTCACATGACAAAGCAGAGATAAGAGCATGCAAAAAAAAACATTTCGCATCGTAACAAATAAACAAGGCTTTACCCTTTTGGAAGTAATCATTGCTTTGGCTTTAGTCAGTATTGTTGGAATTGTTGCCATACATCAAGTGGGGCAAAGTCAAATTCAATTGGCACAAACAAAATGGGACGAAGATATTTACTATGAAGCACGAAAAGTTTTTGTGAAAACAGTCACACAAGAAGAATACAGTTTAAAGCAAGGTAGTTTAACGCCTCGTTTTCCGCATATAGAATATAGCTCTTCTTTGGAAACGCTTCCCCATACTTCCCTACAAAAATTTACAATGGTTTTTCGTGATAATCAAAAAAATAGAGATTCACAATTTAGCATTTGGCAGTTTTTACCATGAATTCAAGTATTCCAATCATAAAAAAGCAAGACGGCTTCACGTTGCTGGAGCTTATAATTGGCATGGCATTGACTTCTGTTTTATGCGTTATTTTGTTTTCAAGCTATACAATGCTACTCTCTTACAGACAAGACGCTCAAAACCACTTGCAAATTCAAGAAGAAAAACGTTTACAAAAAATTATCATCGATAATGATTTTGCCAATCTTTCGGAAATTTTTACCCAAAAACTCCCCTTCAGCTCTGTAGAATTTGCCTCTTTTGCATTACCTACCAAACTTAACAAGTCTGAATTTATTCAAAACCCTCATGAGGAATTTGTTCCGCAAAAAAAGGAAGGAGAAGAAATTTTATTGGCTTTTACCACAAATCATCATTTATTTGAAGCATCCGATATTTTTTATTCTCCCTTGCGTTATGTGGAATATGTATTGATTGAAGCAAGAAATGGCCACCATCTTTTTCGCCGTGAAAGAAATTTTGCCAATATCACCTATTTCAACGAAAAAAAGGAAATGCTTCTTTTTAAAAATATTCAAGCCATTACAATAGATTTCATTATCAAAGAACAAAAAAACACTATCGCCAAAACAAGGAGCTTACAAGAAGTGGAGGCTTTGCAAAAAAATGGACAAACCTTTCTCAAAGACGCATTAAAAGCTGTGGAATTAGAAATATCATATACCGATAAACACGATACAGACAACTTTTTTGTTCAAGTTTTAGGTGGTTAAAAATGATGCGTCATAATGAAAACGGCTCCATTTTAATTATCACACTCATAGTCCTCAGCCTTATGACTGTAGTGGCACTCAGCCTCAGTAAATACAGTTTCTTTGATTATAGCCGTGCCAAACTCAGCGCCTTGCATATAAAAGCAAAAGTACAAATCGAATCGGCAAAAAATGCTTTTAACCAATTGATTTCGAAAGATTTCATATTAGATCCCACAAAATTTGACGCATTACGTGACAACTGGGAAAAATTGAGTGCAAATTATCTTGAAGAAGAAATACACACACAAATCAGGGATATAAACGCCACCTACCCCTTTAATACCTTAATAGAGCCGGCATATTCCGAAAGCAATCAAAAAGAAATGGAAGATATTTTTATCCGCCTTCTCGTGATTTTACTGCAAGAACACGGTGTGCAAGGCACAGAACAGAGCCTTAAAGGCAAGGCGGAAAATATTCTTAATTCCATCTACGAATGGTGTGGTGTTTTACCCCTTTCTCCAAAGAGCCTTGACTGGTATTTATCGCAAAATCCTTCTTATTTACCCCCAAAAACCAAACTCGGCCACCCCGAAGAATTGGGACTTATTTATTATGATGAATTTGATAAAACAAATAGCAACCAAAGCCTCAAACACAATTTTTTATACGGAAGCGACACAAAAGCGGGATTGATTTCTTTAATCAACACCTTCTCGATGGGACCGCTCAATATTTCCACAGCTCACCCGTATTTATTGGAGGCTCTCCCCCAAAATGCAGAAAATAAAAAACCATTCCGCCGTAAAATAGAACAAACAAGACAAAATTTAAGCGCTACCCAAAAAGAAGAATGGTATCAAAATATTTTTCAGCAATACCGTGAAGAAAGTCCTTCGAGGCAAATTCTCACCGACAAAACTCGACAAATCTCTTTAGAAATACAACTTGGAAACCGCGATTTTCATGTAAAATATTTAGGATTCGGCATGCTTTCTTCCAAGAAAGTTAATTGGTATTACCAAAAAATTCAATAAAACAAGGAGTCTCACATGAATAAGGAACAAAAAAGAAAAAAAGAAGCGGGTTTTACCCTACTTGAGCTTATGATTGTTATCGTGATTTTAGGAATTCTGGGTGCTATTGTGGCTCCGCAGTTTATGGGAGAACCTCACAAAGCAAGAGTTTTACAGGCACAAATGCAAATCGAAAACCTTGGAACGTCCCTGCAAAAATATTATCTTGATAATGGCTACTATCCAAGCACCGAACAAGGCCTCGAAGCCCTTACAGAGATCCCGACCTTAGGGAAAATCCCGAAAAACTATCCCGCTAACGGCTATATTTCAGAAATTCCTTTAGATCCGTGGGGAAATAATTATATTTATATTGTTCCCGGTGAAAAACAAGCCTTTGATATTATCAGCTATGGCGCCGACGGTCTTGAAGGCGGAGAAGGCGACGACGCCGATATTATGTAAAGTAAGAGCATTCAAACTTAAAATAAAAAATAAGGTCTTCATGCCACTCTATTTTCCCAATAATTCATCCCAAAACCATACAAACTTTTTCTTTGAACAAAAGAAAAAAATATCCGGTTTTACCTTGCTTGAACTGATGATTTGCCTTGCCATTATAGGCATCCTTTTGGGCTTTGGCACTCATTCTTTTCAAGTATTGCAAAGGAAAAATTATCGACAAGAAATAGCGGACATTTTCATGGAAGCCAAAGCGCAATCTGTGTTTGCGGGAAAACGTGTCGTAATGGAAATTTCCTCCGATCAATTACGCCTACAGGTCAACAAAGAAGAAGAGAGTGTTTTGGAATTCGATTCAAGCTTTAGAATTACTGCCATCAACAATCAAGAAATCGCACAAAATTTCTATAGTATAAGTATTAATCGTTTAGGCATAACAGAAGACCTTCTTCTTTATTGCACAGACAACCAACAAGAAAAAAGCCTTTATTTACCAAGCATAGGCACTGTGATACTTTTAGATAATTTTGTATCCTATGAAACCCTTTATAAGGAAATTTTATGATTTTTCTCAAACATATATCCAAAATTACAGTATCGGCTCTGGTGTTGTTCTCCCTCACCGCCTGTACAAGCTCCAAAAATCCCACGATACACGATACACAAAATAACAGCGCGCTGTTTCAAGCAGGATTAAAAGCCTATGCGGAAGAAGATTGTCGAAAAGCCATTTCCCTATTTCAACAACTGGCGCAAAGCCAAGATAATCCCATATTTTTGAATGCGTTAGGCATAAGCTATCTCCAATGTAAACAATACGAGCAAGCAAAGAGAACACTTGGCCGAGCCGAGCAACTATCACCTCAGTCCGCAGAAGTAAAAGTAAACTATGCCTCCTCACTTTTTGCGGGTCAAGAATACAAAAAAGCCGAAACAAAATTTAAGCAAGCCTTGGAACTCAATCCCAAATCCGCCGAAGCCATCAATGGGCTTGCTTCAATCTATATTCTAAACGGAAGATCAGACAAAGCGGTGCAACTCCTTTTTGAAGAAGTAAAAAACACCGATGAACAATCGATCCTTCACTATAATTATGCCTTAGCACTCACAAAAATAAATTTACACCAAGACGCTATTCCTATTCTTGAAAAATTTATTCTTGCTTTTCCCAATCATGCCGACGCTCAAAATATTTTGGCCATTGCCTATCAAAAAAACAAACAATTTGACAGCTCCCTCTCAGCAATCGATAAGGCCCTTCACCTTCATCCGGTGAACGCCATTTACCATTTTAATAAGGCGAACATTCTTAAAGACAGCAGAAAGTTGGAAGATGCCAAAGAAAGTTATACCAAGGCCATCACCTATGATTCCGAAATGGCCGAAGCGTATATCAACCGCGGGGAATTATACTCTATTCTCAATCAAGACAAAAACGCCTGTAAAGATCTCGAAACAGCTTGTGAGCTCGGCTTTTGCGAGCGTCTCACTGTGTATAAAGAGAATGGAAAATGCATGACCGGTATGTGGCGTTAGCATTATGATAACCATGAAAGTATGGAGGCAAAGCGGTAAAGATATACTCGTTCACATAAGATCAAGTCTTTCCTTTATCACTTTTGCCACCTCCTTGACACGGCCTTTTCCGTATGTGGCGTTTGCTTGTGGCTTCATCGGTTTTTTCTTTCAACCGCAAACAATACCTTACTCTCCCTTATTATTTTTTGCATTGGCCTTTACGGAAGAGCTGACGTGGCGCTGTCTTTTACAACATCAAGGAGAATGCTCACGCAAAAATGTCTCGCAACCGAAAAGCAGCAAAACCACACAGCATAAAAATAAAACGAACTCAAACACGCAACGATTTTTAAAGCTACAAAAAATCCATATCACCTCTTCTAATATATTATTTTCGCTTTGCTTTGCGCTTACACATGTTCTTTTCTCCCCTTCTTTTTTTTCCCTTTTAACGTTTTTTCCTTCCTTGATATTTGGCATCGTTTGGACACGCACCCAATCCCTGTGGCTTTGTACTCTTATTCATTTTTGGTATAACTACGCTTTTTTTTACCTATCTTTTTGAAACATATGACAGAGTTACTACAATATATTTTTATTGTTCTTATAGGACTTATTTTCGGGAGTTTTTACGCCTGTCTTGTTATGCGCTATCTTTTTTCACAAGCTCTTTTTAGTTCTCGTTCCAAATGCTTACACTGCCATAAAGTTTTATCGGCACGCCAACTTATTCCACTTTTGTCCTATCTTTTACAGAAAGGCCGTTGTAAAAACTGCCACACCCCCCTCTCTTTTTTCTATTTTTTTATTGAAAGCCTCACCTGCATAACAAGTGTTTTACTTTACAGCTCGTTCGGATTCGGCTTTGAATTCTTCTTTTATTTTATGGTAACCGGCGTACTTATCATGGCTTCTTGTATCGATTATAAAGTGCTTATTCTGCCTGATAACCTCACCTTGGGAGCAAGTGCTTTTTTATTGCCGTTCGGACTCGCAAGCAACATTCTCCCCTTTTGGCCAAGTATTTTAGGCGGCTTTTTTGCCTTTTTACTCCTTTACGGCCTGTATTGGTACTATAAAACAATAAGGCAAAAAGAAGTGCTTGGCTTTGGAGACATAAAATATATTATCCTTCTCGGCACAGTTGTCGGCATTGATAACATCCCATATTTATTACTTATCGCTTCTATTTCCGGAATTTTATTCTGCATTGTAACAGCACTCATCAAGAAAAGTCCACTTTGGCAAACCCTTATTCCTTTTGGCCCTTTCCTAAGTTTTGCTTGCTTTGTATTAATGTTGTAATACGTTTCCCCTAAGTTTGAGTTTTTTGTGAGAAAATTTTTTATAAAATCCCCCCTCTGTGGCTACGACGTATAAAACCAAATACGTCGTAAATAGATACACCTCAAAACCTTACTCGCCACCCTTTTTATAGGGTTCTTCAAAAAAAGAATCCTATAGAAAGGGTGGCGAAATCGCGTAGCGAAATGTTATTTTTATTTTGTTGCAAGAAAGAGCGTTTTACCGTGAAAGCCCTTTTTGTTGTGTCTGTCGCAAGTCAAGTTTTTCTTTCATATACTCTTCGGCAAGTTCTTTGGCGTTGGCGGTATATTTGACATCATTGCCTTGATCGATGATTTTTTCTCCGTTTTCCAATTTAAAGACAATGCTTCCGTTTCTTGTGATGGAGTAGGTAAAGGCCTTATGGTATACGCTTTTAAAAAAGCTGACTGCCACAAGCGTTTTCTTATTTTGTGGGCTTTTGAGGCTTGAATAAATTTCATTTTGCTGTCTTTGCTTTTCGTAGTTTTTCTTGAGGCGTTCCAAGAAGTTTCCGTAAGCCGTTATGGATACGCTTTCCTTGGGAGCTTTGACTTGATTATTTTGCAAAAGATGCAATGCCTCTTCATTTCCGTTTTGGGCTTTGTCTCGCAGAAATTCAAGCCAGTTATGAGAACTGAGCGTATAGCTTTGGCGAAGTTTATTTATTTCCATGCGTTCTTGAAGACTTGCTCTCTTTAGTAGGTCTCGTTGATTTTTGCGACTAATCGCAAGCCCTGTAAGGCGTATTTTCTCCGCTCGCCATTTTTCTTTGACAGCCTCAATATCGACTCGTTGTCTCGTTTTAATATATTCCGTTCCAAATTCCTGCCATAAGGAGGCAACACCTTCTTTGCATAAAGGACGTTTTTTATACTGTTCTTGTGATGGTGTGTTCATTTGGGGAGTTTGAAAGCTTCCAAAGCGTGACACAAGTTTTTTATAGGAAATATCCCTATCAAAGGCACTTGCTTTAATGCTTTGTTTGCCGTTGGCGTTTTTTATCACCAGTCCGTTTCCTCTTTGCTTGAGCTCTGCCCCATAGAGAGCAAAAGCACTATGCACGTTTTCCCATGATTTGGCTTGTTGTAGGTGCGCCATAATTTTTTTATGCCGATTTACCAAGTAACGCTCAAAGCTCTCTTCCCCTGTCAATACTTCTTTTTTGCGTGAACTTGCTTGATATTTATGGGCGTTATCACCTGAATCTAGCTCATTGGTATCACGACCGTTGTCAACAGAAAGTCCATATTCCTTTTCAAGCTCACGGCACAAGGCATCACGCTTTTGATAATCTCGAAAAGGTTCGTTTCTGCGATAAGTTACAGGGTGTATAAGATTATACGCCACATGTATATGCATATTTTCCGTGTTGATATGCACACCGCAATGCCGTTGGTGTTCCGCTAATCCAAGGGCTTCGGCAAAGCGTTTTTCTATGGCTCTAAAATCTTCGTTCGTAAGTTTCCCTTCGTCCTCAATTCTCAAACTTACCATAAGATGATAGGTCTTTTCTTTTTGGGAGCGAGTGTTCAAGGCTTGCATCGGCAATGTATTTTGCAAGTCGTTTATAGTTATCATTTTCCGCTTTACATGCAATTTTTTTGCTAATCATAGTTTCCTTATTTTTTCCTTTAGTCTGCTTTGCATCATTTCCAATTCCCGAAGCAGGGGGCGTACTTGCAAGGTGTCTTTATTTTCCGATAATGCCAATTTATACAAACCTCCAAGGCGACCCATATCGGCCAAACCTTTTATAAGCTCATGCCGTGCTTGCATGTCTTCCTTACTTTCCACTCGGTAGCCGACGCAGACATTGCGAACAAAAGTTGACAGGCTCAGACGTGCTTGTTCGCTCGATTTTTTGACTAGAACATGTTCACATAAATTGATTTTTCGTGTTATATCAAGGAAGATAAACTTGCTTTGAAGGGAGTGTACATTGACGTACATGACCGAAAAGCAAGTGAAATCTGACGCAGAGAGAACCGAAAAGGCGTTTAAGTGAACATGCTCTAGCTGAAACACCTTTTCGGTGAGGTAGAGGCTTTGACCAAATATTTTCTTTTTTCTTGTGTTTTTTCTCTCATATTTTTTCACTTTTCATTTTCAAAAATTTTCAATTTCTTTTCGATTTCTTTTTGATATTTTTCCGATTCTTAACGTTGAGCTTTAGCGAATAAGTTTCTTGCCCTTTTGCAATCGGCTATTGACCATGCGCAAAAAGAGGGCAAGCAGGCGTAAAGTGCCACGAAGCGTGGTACCACTTTACCTGTCCTGCCTTTTGACTTCCGAAGCATCTAATAGTGAAACTCAGAATATCTTAGCAAAACTGTTATTTTTGGTGAAATTACGGATTATTCTATGATTTACTATAATCTACTTCTTTCAGTGATTACAATACGTGTAATTCCACGAAAATACGTTATTTTTGATAAAAATTCTTTATTTTATAATAAATACTTATTTTTGATGAGTTTCACTTGTTTATACTCGTTTCCGCTTATCTTTGCTTACACCAGAATTATTTCATGTTTATTTCTAGATAGTTAGTTAAAATTTCTCTTCACGCGACAGTTCCGTTCTACGAAACACACGATCATCGTTTCGTTGTGGCCTATTCAAGCCCAATTTTGGTTTGTTGGTGGCTTTATTTTCGGCCTCAGTTTTCAATTTATCGTTTCGTAGGTGCATGGTGAACGTGGGATAGGCTTGTGTGATTTTGTATTTTTCTTTTAGAATTTCATACACCATCATAATGGTATAGCCCTCGTTTAAGAGCTTGAAAATTTCCTCTCGATGTTTGATAAACTCCACCCTGCCTGTTCCCGTTTCAATTCGCTTTGCCATATATTTTCCTTATTTTTATATTTTTTGTGCTTTATGTAAAATTGCCAAAAGATGTGCGTGAATATCGTGCTCGATGTAAAAATCTTTCTTTTGCTCGAAACGTCGGAGCAAACTTTCAAGGTGACGCTCCAAAAAACTGTCACCGTCTGCCGTCCTGATTTCACACAAAACTTGGCAAATCCTGTCTTCTTGATATCGCCTTATACTTCTCAAAAGGCTTTTGATTTTTTGTTCTCTTTTAATTTGTTTGTTTTTTTCTCGATAGTTACCTTGGCTGGCGGAAAGGCCGAAATACTCACAAATGATGTTTTTAGCCTCAATAAAATCCACGTTGCTGAGAGCCTGTACAAGTTGAAAAATATCTCCGCTTGCTCCACACGAGAAGCACTTGAAATAGTCACCTCGCACAGAAAAACACTTATCACCGCCATGAATGGGGCAATCCATACGACATTCAAAATCAAAGCCGTACATATTTGTAAGAACACTCTCAAGGCTGACACACGCTTTGATTTCTTGGCTTGTTAACATCTCACCTCATACGGTGCTGCTTTATGATAAACACCTACGATAGGTGGAGTTTTACATTTTTTATAGCATAATTCCTTATCTTCCCAATGATAATCATCCAAAGGACACGGCACCAAGCGTGGGTATTTTAGTAAATCTTCACGCAAATGTTCTTCGCTTCGATATCGGCCGACTTTCTTAAAAGTATCCTCAAAAACTTCATGCTCAATATTCTCAATATTCTCAAAACTACATTCTTCGTCCTCATTGGGAGAATTTTGAGTATTTTGAGAATATTGAGTGGTAGATTTAAACTTATCAAACAAGCTCATCTGTACCCCTCATAAAAATGAGGATGAACCTCATAGCGCACCGACGGTGGACGCCCCACGCCTTTTGAACCTTGGATGACTGGAAGTGGTAACTTTCTTATATAGCCATGTTCTTCAAGTAAACTGAGCCCTCTGTTGGCTTCGTCTTGCTTCTTGATTTTTCCTTTTATGGATTGGAAACAATCTCTGGCCGAGAAATCCTTTGGCCGTAGATTATTCAGCCATGCAAGAATTTTTTTAGCAATTTGTAACTCCTCATTATCAAACATAAAACCATACGCCCTTTTAGCATGAGCGATAAGGCACGTCATCACAGCGCAAGATTTTTGCACGGTATCCAGTGAAATCGGTTGGCTTTGCGGATGTCGATGGCTTGCACAATGCAAAAGCCCCGTCAGGCGTGCCAATGTTCCTTTTTTACCTGCCCAGTCTCGCATGTTTTCGAGTTCGTTGCCCTCACGCATGGCAGTTTCAAGGGTGTTCATAAACTCTGCATACAGGGTAAACGCATCATTCGACATAACAAGGGTATAGGGCTCTGCTTGTTTTTTATCTGTCGGCATTTCAAGAAAATGCCTAATCATAGCATTGTATTTATCTGCATAAATTTCATCGATAGCACTGCTTTCAAAGGTGCGATACCCTACTTTTGAAGCAGGCATTACATACAGAAACCGAGCGTCTAAGCCACGCCCCTTGAAAGCCTCGCTGTTTTCACGATTTTTCAATAAATATGGTTGAATAAGAAAAAGCAAAGTAAGGCACGGATTTTTAATAAAAATCGGTTTATGCCCTTTTCTATCGATACGAACATTTTCAGCATTATAGGCTTTTAAAATTAAATCCAAATTGGGGACTCCCTTGGAGTAACGGCCTGCCAAAATAGCAAAGAATCCACCTTCGGCTTCGGCAATACTGAGACGCCCTCCTTGATTTTCCATAATGACTCCCAAACTTTCAGGAGTCACATCATCGGCAAAAAGCCGAGAATAATGTGGTACGTCTTCAAGATCTTTTTCCAGCTCCATAATTTCTTGGGAAAGTTCCCTAAGCTCTTCTTTATTTTTCGCCTTAGCTACCTTTGCTCGTTTGCTTTCTATCAATTTTTCAAGAGTTTTATTTTCGCTTGTTATCGATGAAATAATTTCCTTTTCTTTTGCATGTTGTTCTTCTTCCCATTGCTCAAGGGGCAATTTAAAACGCTTGAGCGTAGGACTTTTCAATTCGCTTGGCTCTGCCGTTATAATTGTGTAAAGGTTGAGCGGTTCTACATAGCCTTTTTTGAGTTCCACTTGAAACTTGCCTTGTATTGCCGTTGCCAAACAAGAAAGAGCGCAAAATAACGGCATTTCGAAGGCTGTTTGATAATGCTTTGCACACTCCAAGGCATAATCTCGGAGCACAGGCGGAATGCATTCGGGCGCAACTTGCGGTAAATCCGTAATATCTTCATTATCAATAAGCGGGGATATTTCCTCCCAAAATTGATTTTGAGTATTTTGGGTATATTGAGCATGGCTTTTAACGTCCACAAACACAGGGGCAAAGAAATCGTTTTCATAATCACAGTTTTCTGCTTCCATCTTCACCAAGCCTATTGTTCATTACGTGGCAATACGGTAGCGTTATCTAAAAAATCTAATCTAATGAAAAAAATAAAGAGCACCGCAAAACATGTGTAAATCCTCTTTCGGCATAGCCAGAAATTTTTCCCAATGTTTACGGAAATGTTTTTTTCCCATTCTATATCCTATGGTTATCAGTAAGGGGTGTTTCTTTTACTTGCTCATAAAATGAGTTACCACAGTATTGAGAAGTGTTGCAAGTATTTCAGCTTTTTCTTTTGGTATCACTCTCGTATTGTTTTCATACTGACTTATATGGCTTTGAGGCACATGAATTGCCTCAGCAAGTTGTTTTTGTGTTAACTCTGCTCTGAGACGCAAACCCTTTAGCATACGCCCAACACGCTCTTTTTCATCAATTGGAGATACTATATATTCTTGTTCTTGGTTAATTATTTCTCTACCTAATTTCTTTACCAATTCCACCACAATATTTAAATTTTCTTGTGGTAATGCAATATGCACATGAGATTTAATAGTATTTGCTTGAATCATTTCTTCTCCTAATATGGCGCTTTTTCCCTTGACCCAACATATTCAAATCGACAAAATGTCACCTTAATTTCACCATGCTTTTCCTCAACAGTCCAAACGGCTACTTTTCGATACGTTATATGGCAATGCATCAAGCTTGCCTTATCAAGAGAACCAAAACTTTTCGAAGCTCGTAAAATCGCCAAAGAAACAGGCACCCCCCTTGTTATCTATGATAAGGAAAAGGGAATACAGGAAATTATGATAAAGGATTAAATCGGAGGCTTAACTTCACTGCTGTTTAATTGAAATGGGATCTTTGCGTTCATTATTTTGCAAAGGGTTTAAACATATCTACTGCTCCTTTACAGTCACCTTTCTTAAAATATTCATAACTTTTAGCCATTCATCAATATTTTTTACATCATCGGGAAGCATTTTTGCACCTGCCTGAATCGCTGATTCTCTGAAAATATGTGCAAATTCTTTATCGGCAATCACAAGTCTTGCTAATATCATTCCTATTTCATCCGCTGTTGGTATCATTTTTATTGCCATGATTTAATTTTACTTATCGAGTCTAAACGACTTTACATGTACTATCGTACAATGAACTTTTGTACAAGGTCAAGTATAAAGTACGGTATGAATACAGGTAAAATTATTCGCCAATTTCGCCAAGAAAAAGGGCTCAGTCAATTAAATCTTGGTATGGCAATCGGCAACGATAGTGCATATATTTCACGGATTGAAAATAATAAAAAAGAGCCAACCCTTAAAATGATTGTGCGTATTGCAGAAGCATTAGAGGTAGACCCTGTACTTATGCTTGAAAAAATTCTCTCGGAAAATGAATAACTATTTAGATTTACTATATTTTGATTTACAATCGTCGATAACACTGCGTATTTCCATCTTTTCTACTATTTTTTCGTGGAGAAATTTTTCTTAATTTATTCCCACACTGTTACATAGCTTTTATCTTATCTTTCAGCTTTGTTTGTAGCCATTCCAATTCCCGAAGCAAGGGGCGTACTTGCAATGTGTTCTGATTTTCCGATAGTGCTAATTTGTACAAGCCCCCCACCCTTCCTAAGTCAGCATGAAAGCGAAGTAACTCCGATCGAGTTCGACAATCTTTCTTACTTTCCACTCGGTAGCCGACGCAAACATTACGAACAAAAGTAGACAGGCTCAATTTTATCATTTTCAACCACAATATATGTGACGCCTGCATATTTTGTTTTTATTTGAGTTGCCATATTTTTCCTTTTTCATTATCACACACATCATCAAAACAGACAAAAAAAGAGAGAAAACCAATAAGTGTCTCTTTCTTGGTTTTCTCTCAAAAATCGTTGATTATTAGCTTTTACAGCTTATATTTTTGGCGCGCCCGGCAGGAATCGAACCTGCGGCCTTTAGCTCCGGAGGCTAACGCTCTATCCAACTGAGCTACGGGCGCCCACATCTCTTTTGCCCTTTTCTTGGGCTTTTGTCAAACAATAAGCACACTAAATTTAAAAGGCTAAACTATCGGTGCACTTCGCACTTCGAACAAGCAAAACATACAAATCTATTATTATAGTTTATTTTATTTTTTTTAGCCAAATAAGGTTTTCGTCACTTCTAATAAGTTTTGGGGTTCCATTCTGATGGTATGGTCGGGGGTACAGAAATTAAAAACTATTTCTTTATTTTTGTCCACCAAATAGACCGCAGGCACCGGCAAGTTATGGTGTGATTCACCGCTATATTTTTCAAGATCTATTTTATACTGAGTAAGATAGATTGAAGCGGTGTTATCATCCAAGTGAAAACCGAGGCCGAATGCTTCCGCCATTTCCAGTTTACTGTCTGAGTAGAGAGGGAAGTTCAGAGAATTTTTTTCGATAACGTCTAGGAGGCTTTGAGGTAAATCAGGGGAAACAACAATAATTTCAAGCCCCATTTCTTTAATTTCTTCGGCAATACTTTTCAATCCCAACAACTGTTGGATACAGGTAGGTCACCACCCTCCGCGATAAAAGACGATGAGCGATGATTTTTGATTGATGATTTCATATAAAGAGCGTTTGTCACCGCTAAAGCTTGTCAGCTGAGAATCGGGAATTTTATTTCCCAAAACCAAGGGAGTGACCAGTTCGGCAGAATTTGCAATAGTCATTAACTTCTCCTTTTTTACTCCATGTGCTGTCGCCATGTTTCAAATCATAATTTTTATTGTATGAGGCAAGCAGTTTATTTTTAAAATCGTAATGCATGCATAAATTCTTTATATATCAAGAAGTTACTCATATATAATAAGTTTATTTTTGAGCCTGTCAAGGAATTTGCTAAGATTATTTCGTATGATTGCAATCACCAAAAATTACTGAATGACAAAAAGCCTTATCTCTGTCAGGAGGTAAGGCTTTTTAAAGCACTAGAGGACTTTCAATAGTTATCAATTACTGAAAATCCTCTAAAGGGGAAAACCAAGAAAAAGCCCTAGTTTTCCCCCTTAAAATCCCCCTTTCCTTACCTTTTACGTTCACCGTTTGCTCACCTACGGTGTCGCTTAAGGGCGAACTTGTCAGAAAAATTTTTTCTTTGTCTAAATTTGTATATTGCTTTATCTTTTCGCCTCTCGTTCGCTCCTCACTCGGGGCTCACTTTTAGGCATTGTTTACTCAACAAGTTGCCTGATTCTACATATTCTATATTGATTTTGATAAAAATAGATACACATTCAATATTAAAGTTTTTTTTGGAAAAGGGAGGGGGGGGAGGGAAAAAAGCTTTTTTGTCCACAGAAAAGCTTTTTCCTTCCCCCAAAAATCAATATAATACAAAAACTTACCCAAAAAATTCTTTCAACAATAAAGGAACAAAGCTTGGGCGTTTGGCAACTTTACCGCCTGCTTTTTCGATGGCAGCTGTTTTGCCTTGTACGGTTCCGCGACCGCCACTCACAATGGCGCCTGCGTGTCCCATACGTTTACCTTCAGGAGCGGCACGTCCGCCCATAAAGGCCACAAGGGGTTTGGTGAATTTCTTTTCTTCCATGAGCTCAGCCACTTCTTCTTCCATAGTTCCACCAAGCTCACCGATAATAACCACGCCTTTGGTTTCGGGGTCGGCTTCAAATTGTGGTAAAAGCTCGGCAAAACGAGTTCCGGGGACAGGGTCACCGCCCACACCGATAAGGCTTGTCACCCCAAAGCCACCGTTGACGATTTCTGCGGTAACTTCGTTGGTCAAAGAACCACTACGGGTCATAACCCCGATAGTTCCTTTTTTGTATACACGCTCAATCCAGTATGGAATAGTACCCATCATGGCTTCGCCGACAGAGATAAGACCTGAGGTGTTACCACCGATAAATTGCGCACCGCAAGAAAGACAAGCTTTACGGATTTCCATGGCCTCGTGAAGGGGGATACCATCGGCAATACTACATATTTTGGTAATACCTGAATCAAGGGCTTCAAAAACAGCATCTTTTACGAACTTTGGAGGAACAAAGAGCATGGAAGCTTCTGCTTGACCACTTGCCATACCACGACGCACGGAATGATAGACGGGTATGCCTTCCACTTCTTGGCCTTCTTTACCGGGGGTTACCCCGAAAACCACGTTGGTGCCCATTTCTTTCATATGTTTTGTCCAGAACGCACCTTCTTTACCTGTAACACCTTGAACTATAACTTTAGTTTCTTTATTAATAAAAATACTCATTACGATCTCCCTGCTGCAATATCAACAGCCCTTTGTACGGCTTGTTCAGTGTTGGTAAGTGGTTCAAGTCCTGCCTCGCGAAGCACTTCAAAGGCTTCTTCTTCGCCTGTTCCGCGGATACACGTTACAATGGGCACTTGCGGATTATGTATTTTTATAGCTTCCACGAGCCCTTTGGCCATAACGTCCGCACGGGCAATGGTTCCGAAAGTAACGACTAAAATAACCTTACTTGGGGTTTGCAAACACAATTCCATGGTACGCACGGCTTTTGTATAGTTTGCGCCGCCAAATTCGGCATAAATAGCAGGGGTTCCGCCAAAGTCGCTGATAATATCAAACACAGTGGTGGTAAGACCTGCACCTGCGCACATGAGAGCGATATCGCCATTAAACACAAGATATGGCAAGCCTTCGACAGTGGCCTCAAATTCCGCTTGAGAATCGAAATATTCGGGCATAAGTTGATATTTTGGCTGACGAGCAACGGAGTTGTCATCTATAATAAGTTTACCGTCACCGGCGATCACTTGGCCTTCTTTGGTAATAAACACAGGGTTGATTTCTGCAAGTTGTGCGTCGCAAGCACGGAATGTTTTGTAAAGATTACGAGCCACTGCGCCAAATTGCTTGGCTATATCGCCTTCAAGGCCGAGTCCGAAAATAATATTATTAATATGGAAGGCTCCAAGGCCGTGCGCCAAATCCACATGCACGGTCACGAGCTTTTCAGGGGTTTCTTTGGCAAGGGTTTCGATGTCTACTCCGCCTTCGGCGCAAGCGATAAACATGGCTTTTGATTCCACGGGATCGACGGTCACCGCAAGATAAATTTCCCTTTCCATTTGCACAGCTTCTTCCACAAGCAAAATTTTTACATTGTGCTCACTGGCAAAAAGTTCTTTGGCTATATTTTTAGCCTCGTCAACAGAATTAGCAACTTTGATAAGACCAAGCTTTCCACGTCCGCCACGTAAAATCTGAGACTTCATCACACAAGGGGTGCCGATTTCTGCAACCGCTTGTTCCACTTCTTCCAAAGTGCGAATAACTTTCCCTTTTGGGGTTGGTATCCCATTATCCCTAAAGGCTTCCTTGGCTTGGTATTCAAATACGTTCATAGCATCCTCGTATTATTATTTTGTTTGTGGATCAACTTTATTCAAGAAGAGGATTTCTTGAGGGGGAAACCCCATTTTTGAGGCAACCTTAGTATGACGCTAAATTTTGCTTTGCTCAATATTAGCTAGAAGTTTCCCCCTCATACTCCATCTTTCCGAAAAACCAATTTATTTTTTATTTTTTAGACTTAGGTTATATTTTTCTATCAACTCATCATCTAAAGTTATGTTTTTAATTACAGTAAGAGGTTAAAAACGCACTCTCAATAATTAAAGTTTTTTGAGGAAAGGGGTGGGGTGGGGAAAACTCCCTTTTGTTCACAAAAGGAGTTTTCCCTTCCCCAGTAAACAACTCCTCACCATCATAATTTCTTACTTTCCGAATTTTTCCCAGAAATTGCCCCACATTTCTTCGTCTGTGAAATTCCAAGGATCGACAGGTTCGTTCACCCAAGTAACGTTAATAAAATGTTTCCAGTGAACGTTTTCTGTGGTGGAGTTTCCGCCCCAAGAGCCACAACCGAGGGTTGCGGTGGAAGGCATACGGTTGAAGGGGTGTCCGCCGTTGCCTGCAGCCATGGGTTGGCGTACGGTGATACGGCTTGTTTTCATATTATTGCCGAGAAATTCAATGTATTCTTGCTTAAAGGTATGAATACCGCAAGAGTGACCGCAACCAACTTTTGAAGTAAGCTCAACCAAGAGAGCATAGGCTTCTTCAAAGTTTTTAGCTTTATAAACGGTCAATACAGGGCAAATTTTCTCGTCATAGAATTTATCGGAGTAAACAGGTAACACACCTTCAACCAAAAGAATTTCTGCATTTTCGGGAACGCTGATTTCTGCTTTCTCTGCAATATAGGGAGCGGCTTTGGCGATAATGTCTTGATTGAGCGCAAGCTTACCCTTTGCGTTTGGTTGCCAAATAGTATTTTTGAGTTTTTCTCTGTCGTCACCTTCGACGAGGCAAGCGTTTTTGGCAAACAATTCTTTCATAAAGGCATCATAAATCTCTTCCATAACAATAATGGCGTTTTCGGAAGAGCAGGAGGTGGCGTTGTCAAAAGTTTTACTGCCGTGGATTTTTTGGGCGGCATCCGCAAGGTCTGCGTCTTCTGCTACAATAGCAATGGCATTGCCTTGTCCTACACCATATGAAGGTGTTCCGCTTGAGTAGGCGGCGCGTACCACTTGACCACTGCCTGTGGCCACAATACTATCGGATTTTTGCATAAGTTCTGAAATGGCGTCACGGCTCGGATCTTCAAGAATCTGGATAAGGTCTTCGGGAGCGCCAACTTTCTTAAGGCCTTCACGCATCATATTGATGGCAAGTTCTGTGGCTTTTAGAGCTCTTGAACTCGCTTTGAAAATCACGGCATTTCTGCCTTTTAATATGCTGATGGCTTTACCGCCACAAGTTGCGGTGGGGTTGGTGGCCGGCAAGATAGCGCAAACAATGCCCACGGGCTTGGCATATTTGGAAATGCCCGTTTCCGTATTTCTTTCCATAAGGCCCACGCTTTTCACTCCTTGGATATCAAAGAGCACGCCACCAATTTTTCTTTTATGTTTGGTTATTTTGCTGGGAACATTACCAAAACCGGTTTCTTCTACCGCAAGCTCCGCAAGCTTTGCTATATTATCGTCTTTATATACTTCCCAACCGATGGCAAGGCAAACTTCGTCTATTTGTTCTTGGGTGTAATTATCAATTTGAGCTTGGGCTTTTCTGGCAAGTTCCAATTGTTCTTCAACAGTTTTCATAAAGAAAGCTCCTTTTTCGGTTTTATTTATTATAATCTATCCATTAAGTTCCATAATAGGGTTTTATGTTGGGAAAGCTTTACAATATAAAGCTTTCCCGTTCTTCTTTTATTTCTTTGTGAGGTCTTTCAAAAGAACACGCAAGGCTGCATCTTTTTCTTTGAAAAGTTGCTTTACTTCATCTCTGGTTAAAATATGCATGGGGCTACCTGATTTTTGCATATTTTCAACAACTTTAGGATCGTTGAACATAACAGGAGTTATTGCGGCGGCTTTTTCAATAATAGCAGGATCGACACCGGCAGGGAACGCATAACCGCGATAGTTTACACTGGTATCATCAACTGCTTCAAGACCAACTTCTTGGAATGTAGGCACGTCGGGTAAAAACTCATGTCGTTTCACATCGGCAATAGCCAAAATTCTGAGGCGATCTTGTGCACGGAACGCATCGGATAGGTTATTAAAACCTGATAACACTTTACCGCTGATAAGGTTTTGCATAGCATCGGTGCCACCTTTTTCAGGAATATAGGTCATTTTCACACCTGTGGCTTTCATAAGCTGCAAGGTTGCAATATGGTGACCAACATACAAACCGGCACCGTTAATGGTGAGTTTTCCCGGGTTTGCTTTTGCAAATTCAACAACATCGGTAACGGTTTGGAAAGGGCTGTCTTTGGCAACAACCAACACGGCAGGATCTGCGCCCCAGTTTCCGAGAGGTTCAAAGGTGTCTATATTAAACTTTGTTTTATGAACAATTGATTGTGCTATAAAGTGAGGCATATTATAGGCTGTGATGGTTTGTCCGTCTTTACTGCCTCTAGTCATCATCCAGTTCCAACCGGTCATACCGCCTGCACCCGGTTTATTCAAAATAACAATGGGTTCACCATAATATTTTTTATCTTGTGCAACCATGGCCGAGAAACGTGCTTGCAAGTCAGTTGCACCCCCCGGTGTATACACTACAACCAAACTGATCGGGCCTGAGGGATATTCGTCAGCTTTATTGGCTTTTGCAGAAGTAGGGGCAAGCAATAGGAGCGTTGCCAAAGCAGAGAGAAGTAATCTTTTCATAAAATCATTCCTTATCGAGGTTGGAGTTATTGGAAGATTCCGAGAGGAATTTGTACTGACAACATCACTGTAAACAGTAAATATAAGAATAAAACGCATAAACCACATGTTACGGCTCTTATCGCAATACCTTTTGGGGTGATTGCCATGGGCTGAGCAAGTAAGGTAACCACCACAAAATAAATATAGGAGGCTAAATAGAAACCTGCGTGGTCAAGACTTAGAAGATATACCGTGGTGAGAGCAACCAAAAGCCCCACTTTTACCAAAGGATAACCGTCTAAGGTTATAATAATACTCGTGCCCTTACGCACTTGATAAATAGTCAAAACATATTGTCCGATAGTGAAAGCGGCCATAAACCAGATTACGATTTCAGGCATAATTCTCGATTCACCTGTAAGTTCACTCAAGGGAACACCAAATATAAAGAGGAAAAAAGTCATAACAAAGGATGCGGCAAAGTCTTTATTCATAACATTCTCCTTTGGTTACCAACACATTTTTGCTTTTACAAATCCGACTATATCTGATTTCACCGTAAATACCCCAAGCGATTGATAGTATACAAAGTACAATCAAGGTAATATTCAGTGAACCTGTAAAGAAGTATTGGAACAAGCCTATATCTGTTTCTGCAATCATTTTACCGCGAATAAAGTTTTCTTCGGCAATCGGTCCCAAGATAATACCAAGTACCAAGGGCGCACTTGGAAAACCAAGTTTTGCAAAAATATACATAAACACGCCTAAAACAACCATGATAATCACGTCTTCATAGCTATTTTGTACACAATAGGAACCGAACACGCATAAAATCATAACAGCGGCAAACATCATATAGTTTGGAGTGTTGGCCACAAAGTGAGAATAACGGGAAATAAAAATCCCTACAAAAAACATGAAAAACTGAGCAAGAAACATACCTGCAATAAAGGTATAGGTAACTTCAGGGTGCTGTGCAAAAAGATCCGGTCCGGGGAAGAGTCCTTGAATGAGTAGGCCACCAAGCAAAACAGCGGCGGTAGGGCTACCGGGAATACTCAAGGTTAAAAGAGGGATACAAGCAGGGGCAACCGTTGCGTTGTTTGCCGATTCAGAAGCACAAATACCTTCAGGATCCCCTGTACCGAAACGATCGGGATTTTTATCTAACTTTTTAGTCTGGTCATACGCCATAAGGCCTGCAACTTGCCCACCGGCTCCGGGGACAACACCTACCAAGGTACCGAGACCACAACCAATAATTAAGGTTCGCAAATATTTACGATGGTTTTTCAATACCTTTAAAAGAAGTCTTTTTTCAGGTTTATAGGACAATTTTTCCATAATAACCGCAGAGTTCTGCATAAGCTCTATTACTTGCGGAACCGCAAATAAACCAATCAAAGCAGGAATAATCGCAACACCGCCGGCTAAAACAGGGTGAAAAATAAATCTTTCATCACCGGTCATCGTACTATAGCCGATTGTGGAAATAAGTATGCCAAATGCACCGGCAAAAAGTCCTTTAAGCATTGCTCCCGAAGAAAGGCCTGTGATAACGGTTACCCCGAAAACTGCCGTCCAAAAAAGCTCTGAAGGGCCAAAACGCATGGCGAATTTTGCCATAGGCGGGGAAAACAATATCATAATAAAAGCACCAAAAATACCGCCGATCAATGAGGCCACAAAGGCAGTATAAAGAGCTTCTTGTGCCCGCCCTTGCTTTGCAAGGGGATAGCCGTCAAGCAAGGTTGCGATACTTGCCGGCGCCCCCGGAATACTCAGCAAAATAGCCGAAACCGAGCCACCCGCAACAGAACTTGTATACACCGCACCAAGCAAAAGTAAGCTTGGCACAGGAGGTAAATAAAATGTAAAGGGAACAAGCAACGCAACAGCCATTGTGGGGCTCAAGCCCGGCATGGCACCAAAAAATAAACCACCCACAGAACCTAAGAATAAAATCAATAAGTTGGACCATGTAAACACTGCAGGTAAATACTCTAGAAATTGATCCATAAACAACTCCAAGACTTTAAGAGTTTCTTTACACTATGTTATGAAAATCAAAGACACTACCAATATATTTAATACACTATTCTTTAACTACCTCCAAATTTTATATATCGATTGCCTACCTCGTCTACCACAGGTAGGACAGAAAAACTAAAAAATAAACTATTTACTTAGTGCACTAACTGTTCAAATCAATGCATTCATCTTTATAAATTAAATAATTCTCAAAAAACGAAATGATAAAGTGAAAGATAAAAAGTTTTTAATAACAAGGTAAATCATAAACATTTTCAAACTAAAACTGAGGCATCTACGCTCCTCACATTCATAACGAGAAATGATATAAATGCAAGCTTTTTACCCTTAAGATTATATATAACTGATAATAATTTTTTTCACAAGCGTTTTTTTTATTTTTATGGGAAAAATATCAATTATTTTTATAACTGTTTGATTTCAAATCAAATTAAATGATACTTTTTTATAAAATTTATAGACTCATTTGCGGAAAATTAAATATATATACTCTCACAATCTTAGCGACTGCTATAACTTGTAAATTACCAATTATTCCACTTCGTAAAATGTTTGTCTGTCAAGGTAGACAAGCAAGCCTTTCACACGGGAACTCTGCTCTTTCCCCGTTGCTTCCCGAAGGAGATTCAAATAGTTTTTCATTTGCGCCACATTATCTTTATTGGGCAAATCTTCATCATAACCTGTTTTATAATCAATGGCCAAGAGCTCCACTTCATCATCGGCACCACGCAAAAATCGAGGGCGCGTCATAAGCATATCCACTCGATACATTTTGCCGTCTTTGCTTGCAATGCCATGTTCTTTCAGGCCATAGGCAAGCCATTCTTTGCTTGATCCATAGGGCGTTTCAAGGCTTAAAAACCAGCTCACAATATTTTGAAATTCAGCCAAGTCTTCATCATGGGGCACATAAGTGGGCAGAGTGGAAAGACTATCTTTAACAGCTCTTTTGGCATCAAGCGCATCATCACCGGAAAGCGTCAGACACTCCAAAGATTTATGGATAAGCGTCCCTCTTTTATTGGCAGTTAGCACCGCATGGCTTCGCAAATCTTCAAGATTATTACGAAAAACTTTAATCCGTGGCAACCACGACATGGGCCGTTCAGCAATAAGGTCATACTCGCCTACTGAGTTTTCGCTAAAATCTTCTGCATCTTTTGTTTTTTCACGAGTTGTTTTTTTCAAACGGCTTGGTTTGAGTCCATTAAGAAAAAACTGTATTTTTTTTGCAAAATATAAACTGTCCGCCGAAGCGATTTGACTAAAATCCTCCCCTTGCGACAAAACAAAATCATCAACCTGTGCTGTTATGTCCCCCAAAGCTTTCTTTGCCTCTTCGTAAACAGGCTCAAAACTTTCCTTTTCTTCACAAAGTATATACTCTAACACACGCAGGCTTTGAGCGTCCAACAAAGACGAAGTCGGTATGATTTCCACATCATCATTTTCAGCAACTTTTTGTGCACAATGCCCGTAGCATATAAAATCTTCAAAAGTTTCCAAACCTTGGAGTTTATATTCTTTTTTCTTGCTAAAAAACTCTTCCAAAGCGTAACAAACAGCTTTTCCGAAAGACGTTTTACTTTCTTCGGGCATAAAAATATGCAATTCCTTCACCGCTCTTGTCCATGCCACATATAAGTTATTCAAGCACTCTGTTGATTTTTCAAGCATGGCTTGTTGATAATAAATTCCAAAGCCCTTTTTAAGACTACTGAGCACGGTGTAAGATTTGTCATTATATTCCACATTCAAGGTGATTGGCTCGTCGTGTCTGGGGACTATATTAAAATCACACCACGGCATCAGCACGGCTTCAAACTCCAAGCCCTTAGATTTATGCACCGTCATCACGGAAACCGCTTCGGCATTTTGCGGAAGCGGAGCCTTTTCCTTGTGAGAGAACTCTTCCCACCACCCCAAAAAGGAATGTAAATCCATAAAAGAACTGTCTTCCGTTAGGTGAACAATTTCCAAAAGTCGCAGTAAAAAAACCTCTGCCCCTTGGTTGCGTTTCTTCACGTCAAAGCGTTGGTATATATCACAAAGGGTGTCGTAAGCGCTCATCAGCCCCGCACCGTCAATCAATGGTTTAAAATATTTTTGCCAAACTTGCGGGAAATGGTGTTTAAAATCCTGAGAAAGAGAAGTTTTGCGATTTTGACTGAGAAATGAGAATAGTTCTGTTTCAAAGTCACCGACAGTAAAATCTCCTGAAAAGCTTTCAGGCAAAACGCTTTTAGAAACAAGTATTTGCCAAAAGGCTTGATCATCCATAGGATTGGCTAAAAAGTGTAAAAAAGCGATAAGTTCTATAATAACAGGGTGCTCAGCCACAAGCAAACTCCCCTGACTTATAACGGGTATGCCCTGTGCAAGAAGTATTTCCGAAACCTGAGAGGCTTGGGCATTGGTGACCGTCAGTACGCAAATATCCTGCCATTTATGGCGCTTTCCGAGATTTTCCACCGCTTCGGCCACCAAAGCTAAAGTTCCTACCGTGGCTTTATCCTCAGGAAGGTTTATCCTATGTACTTGCACCATGCCATGACTTGGATTATGCGTCTTGTGGGGTGGTATTTCTTGTCTAACCTGCTCAAAACACGCTGAAATTTGTCGAGCATATTTTTCAATACTCACTTCTAACGCAGGACTTAGGTCTTGATTAGAGTCATGAGCAATAACTGTAGCCAAAAACTTGTCAAGCAGTTCATTATGAGTAAACATGTGGAAAAATGAATTATTCCATTCGATAACGCCCTGCTCACTGCGATAATTACAAGGCAGATTAGTATCATTTACAGCCATTGACAGAGCATTTTGAAGTTCAAGCGGAGCTTGATTAAAGGTTTCCGCATCTCCCCCACGCCAATTATAAATAGCCTGCTTCACATCTCCCACAAAAAGCACAGATCCGCCCACAGACAAGGCTTCTTTACACAAAGAAGACAAAGCACGCCATTGTTCCTTGCTGGTATCTTGAAATTCATCAAAAAGAATATGGTTGAGCTTTGCACCCAAGCGACAAAAAGCATTACCTAAGTAGTTATTATCACACAACACCTTAGACACAAGCGAAGGCATACGACTCGACAACAAAAGAGCGTTATTTTTTTCTTCAAGAAAAGCTTGTTTTTCAAGTTTTTGAGAAAGTTCAACCACACAAGCATATTTTTGCGCATGCGCAAGCAAAGTAAGCAAAGGTAAAGATTCTATATATACTTCGCATAGATTTTGATAGGCGTCTTCAACTTCTCCGGAAAATTCCTTATTTTTTCCTGTCAAAACTTCAAACACCGAAATCTTTTTTAAATAGGCAGTATCTTTATAATCTTTATTCTTCCACGCTTCAAACCATTTTTTTAATCCGGCATGCAAGGATAATTTTCCTGTTGTAACATACGAAAAAAGTTCGTTTGCAAGTTTCGTCACATTATCTCGAATTTCTGTTTGCAGAGCGTCTAACTCATCATAACTTGCAAAATGATGGGACATCTGCCCGTCCATGGTTTGCGCATCCATATTTTCAAACAAATATTCCAATGAGTTAAATTCTTCGATATACGCTTCCAAGTCCTTGGCGAGTTCAGGGTTTTCCCTACTTTTTTCTTGCAAAACTGTCAATAAGTCAGCAGTTTCTGCCAAGTATCCGCAAAGGCTTTGGCTCTCCTGCTCACGCAAAATTTGCGCAATTTTCAAACATTTTTTAGTAATGTCAGAACCTGCCAAAAACTTTTTAAAATCAGACGATTCGTAAATCAACACTTCACTGATATTCTCAAAAAGCTCTTCCACCTCTGCGTCGTAAGACTCTTCCTCAAAGCCTGCTTTCGCAAGTTCTTGGAAAAGAGGCTCCATAAGTTCTGCATTATCAAAACATGTTTCAAACTCAGGAGAAATCTCCAAATCAAGAGCAGACAAACGGACAAGCTGTTGCAACAAGCTATCAATGGTTTTAATTTTGAGCGCGCTATACCTGTGAAAAATTTGCTCAAGAGCCCGCTTCGCCTCATCATCCGTCCATGGATCATCTTCAGGATTATCCCCCAAAGCTATTTGCTTCAAAGCTAAAATAATCCTGTCTTGCATTTGTGAGGCCGCTAAATTCGTAAAGGTTACCGCTAAAATTTCGGAAAAAGCATACTCATAATTTTCTTTTTGCGCCTTGTTCAAGCCCTTATTGGAGGCAGACAAAAGCTCAAGGTAACGACGAGTCAAACGATAGGTCTTACCCGAACCTGCCGAAGCATTTATTTTATAAAGACTACTCATGCTTTTCCCTTTTTTTGGATTATTTTTTGTGGGTTATTTTTTGTGGGAGAGGGAAAACCCATTTTTTGTAAAAA
>CAYJHY010000001.1:0-51295 GCA_964369875.1 uncultured Mailhella sp. | reverse complement strand
ACAACTTATGCAACCGCCAAAAAAAGAAAACTTATATAATTGTAGCATGTTGAAGTTGATTGCTTAGCTGAACAGTAGTGATAGTTGATATTTTTTTAGGCAATGAAGATACCTATAAACAAGATACGACGGGATTTATTCAAACAATAAACGAACTTTTCAACAGCATTAAACATTCTATAGATCATGAGCATACATATAATTCTTTTTACCCTGATGAAGCGATTATTTCGTCATTTTATATTCATTTTCATAAAGGTTTAAATGAAATGCCTACTATGCATTGTCATCGAATTACAGAAATAATGAAAGGGTTTAGAAATACTATTTTACGAATTTTTGCAAACTACGAAAAAGAATATAAAAGTAGAAATAATAAATAAAATAAGAGAATGAATTGCTAATAGATATAAGCACATTCATCCTCTCATCCCCCCCTACAACCCCTGCACAACGTCTTTATCAAGTCTTTTTTTGCGTTCTTTCCAGTCCGGCATATGTATTGTCAGAAAGGTATAAAAGGCGTTGTTATGGTAAGGGTATAAAAGATGGGTTAATTCATGCAAGATAACATACTGAATACAAAGTAAGTCCGCCTTAAGTAAGTATTCATTGAGGGTAATCTTATTTTTGCTTTGCGTACAAGAGCCCCACAGGGTTTTCATTTTTCGTACATGAAGTTCAGGTTTTGCAATATCGTATTTTTTAAAGATTTTTAAGTATAGCCTATCCATTTCTCTTTGAAATATAGTGAGTGCTTGTTTTCTCCAAAATTTATGGATAAGCGAGCTCAATTCTTTCTCACCATGTGTATTTTTTAGGTATACATAAAGGGATTTCTCCGTCAGCTCAACATGTTCAATGGGCTCAGCTTGCTCAATATGTTCAACACGCTCAACATGCTTAATGGGCTCAACAAATCCACGGAGGTTTTCTTTATCATTTAAATCTTTTTGGATGATGCGCAAATCTTTGCCTAAATACTGTGTTGAAGTACCGCTTTTTATGTCTAATAATGTGTTATATCCTTGTGATTGTCTATACTTTTCAAGTTGTTTCACGATCCATGTTTTTTTGGACTGTAGCACCTCGGTGATATAGGAATCTTCCACGCTTTTGGGAACCGATAAGTTCACCTGTAAATCGCTAAAGACTTTTAAATGAATATTCTTTATGGCTTTTCTAAAAATATTAACCGTGACTGTTCCGTGCTGAGTATCTACTTCGAGCGTATAATTTTCCATTAGAATTTTGCCACCGCCACTTTCATAATTTCATCTATAAGTAAATCCACCACGTCAACATTATCTTTATCCACCACAATTTCTAAGTCGTCAAACATCTCAAAAAGCGCATTGTCAAGCAATCTATGAATAGCTTTGTGTGCCATTTCGTTGTGTTTCCAATCTCTTTTGGTGTTTTGCATAATGCTGTCTTTGATTTGAAGAGCATATTTTGCACAGATTTCTTCTGAGACGAGGTTAAAAACATAATTCATCTTTTTGGGGATGGTTGTCAAAAATACCCCATAAAAGGCTTTCGCCTCTCCGTCGTTTTTAATGGAACTTGGATAATCTTGGGTGGTAAAGCCATTTCTGAAATCCTGCGCCATTTGATCCATGGCTTTAAAATACGCGTCGTTGTCTCGGCTTTGGGCATATTCCGCCAAGGTATTTTTTATTTTCAAAGAAAATTCTTCAAAAAGTAAGGGGTCGTCATAACGAATCTGTTTAAGCTTGCTTTCAATTCTGGTTTTTATGGCGTCTGCCTTTGCCCCTGCGGTTTCTTCTCGTGAACTATTTGAAGAATCCATTTTTTGAAAAAGTTCGTCCATGGCTTTTTCATCCATAATAGAAATGGGTTGAACCACAACTTTAATTTCCGTTGCATGAACAAAGGTGTCCAATAACGCTTTTATACCGCTCTCGTATTGGGAAAAATCCAAAATATCATCATATCTTTCGATAACACTTTCACGCAGTTTTTTAAAAAAGCTATACTCGTCTTGATAGAAATTAAGTTTATCAATGCCGATCGCCGTAAAAATAGAGCGGTTAACATGCGCTAAATTTAATAAGGTGGCAAAACTTTTGAGTTTTTCGTAAAATTCTTTCCTTGTTGCTTCCTCTTGCAAAGCCTCTTGATATTGATTTGCGCTTGCCTTTTTTGGAAGATGTTCAAAAAGCTTCCAAATATTTTGATGAGCTTCTTCCAGTTTTTTCTTTTCATCAAGAGGGCCATAAATAGTATCGGCAATATCTTCTTTATCAAAATTACTAAAGCCGGATTCCGCATCGTCATACATATCAATAGCAGATTTAAGATGAGAAAATACTCCCCAGTAGTCTACAACCAAACCAAAATCTTTTTCTTTATAGACCCTGTTGACGCGTGCAATGGCCTGTAGTAAATTATGTTCTTTCATGGATTTATCAATATATAAAACCCCTGCAACGGGTGCGTCAAAGCCTGTTAACAGCTTATCTTTCACCAGGAGAATATTTACATCTCCGTCGGGATTACTAAACTGACGGCATACGCTGTCTTCATAAGCATCCACATTTTCCCCAAACTGAGGCTTTACATATTTGCTTTGATAGGCATTGATTTTGCTGATGGCCGTGCTTGATTGGTCATCCGAATCACCTTCTGCCTTATCGCCAAAAGTAATCACCACCGCAGGTTTTATTTCGGGATTATTAATGCTTTTCAGGGCATTAAAAATATCCACCGCCGCCGCCCGTGACGAGCATGCAATCATAGCCTTTTGATTTTTGGGAATACAATACTGTGAAAAATGTTCGGAAATATCCCAAGCGATAAGATTTAAGCGAGAACTGACTTCCGCAAGCTTTTTGAATCGGCTATACCTATCCTTAAGCATATCCTGATGTTCTTTCGGTAAATCTTTTGTCATGTTGTCAAAAAATCCATCAATAGTGCTTTGGGGATTATTTTGAACCACAACTCGCCCCTCATAAACCAAGGGAACAATAATTTTATCCTCAATACCTTTTTTCATCGTATAGCTATGGATACCCGCGCCAAAGCGAGCGTAGGTGTTTTTTTTCTTTTTGGCAATAAGGGGCGTTCCCGTAAAGCCAATAATCGTCGCATTGGGCAATACTTCACGCATATAGGTATACATAGAACTGTATTGGCTTCTGTGCGCCTCATCCACAAAAATATAAAATTTATCGCTGTCTACAGCTAAATACTTGTTTTTGCAAACCGTCACAAATTTATGCAATAAGGTGGTAATAATAGTATTGGATTTGTCTTGTAAAAGTCCTTTTAACCCCTTACCCGTCGCCGCATGGGAAACCACCATGGCAGAATTAACAAAGTTTTCTTTAATTTGTTTATCCAGATTTACCCTATCGGTCACCATAAGAAAACGTGGGTTTTCCATGCCTTTTTTAGCTTGTATCATTTTAACAAGCATAATCATGGTCAGGGATTTTCCGCTTCCTTGGGTATGCCAAATCACCCCCCCATTATGGGTTTCTTCACTGCCTTTTCCGTCACTGCCGTCTATTCTTTTTATAGCTGCATGTATGGCAAAATATTGTTGATGGCGAACGATTTTTTTAATATTACTGTCGTAAAGAATAAAGTGTTCAATAATATCAAGCAGGCGTGTTTTTTCAAGTAAAGAAGTCGCCACCCTGTCTTGCTCCAAAATTTCCCTATCGGGTGAGCATTTTTGGCAAAGCTCTTTTTGCCATTCCAAATTTTCTTCTTTCCACTCAATAAAAAAATCAGCCCCCGAACCGCTTGTTCCGTAAAGCCCTTTATTGGGATTGAGCGCAAGCACAATCTGTGCAAATTTAAAGAGTTGTGGAATATAATCGGGTTGCATATTGCGTATGTTTTGCTTTACCCCTGCAAGCACATCAACGCCCGATTTTTTACACTCGATAACCACAAGGGGAATACCGTTCACAAGAAGCACAATATCAGGCCTTGCAAAAGAGCCGTTCGGACGCTCCACGCTAAACTCTTCGGTTACTTGCCATGTATTATTCAACGGATTTTCAAAATCAATAAAGGACAAATCGAAAGATTGCCGTATGGGCATATCTCGATCAACAACAATATTTTCCTCAACGCTCACCCCAAGGGTAAGCATATGGTATATTTCCTTGCCTGCCAAAGTAAGGCCTTGCAACAAAGAAACATCAAGCCCCACCACGGCTTTTCTGATGGATTCACCCGAAAAATGGTATTCTTGGTTTTTAAACGTGTAGGTTTGCTTTTTTAAAAAATTGATAACCTCGTCTTCAAAAACCACCTTGGAAAGGGACGCTCTCTTTTTCTCGGCCTCCCCTCGAGGAATATATTCATAACCCATATTCACAAGAAATTGTATTAATCTGTCTTGACATTCGGGGCGTTCATTGAAAATGGTGTGATGTGGCATAATACTTCCTTTTTAGGGTTTTTCTTGAGGGAGGAAAACCACGTTTTTTTGAAAAAAACGAGTTTTCCCTCCCTCAAACTCCCACCCTTCCTTAAAAAACGTTTTAACCGTGCTTTATTTGAGTGACTTAGATATTTTATTTAGACAGTCTATAAAGTCGATTTTATTTACATCATTATTTAAACTGTTTAACCCCATGCTAAGCTCATTTTGTAAAATTCGCAGGAACCTATTTTTTTCAAAATCAGAAATCGGAGAGTTTAATATTTGCTCTTCTCGTAATTTTGCCAATTGGAAAAGTCTTTCAGCGTCTTGTCTTATTTGTTCACGTTTAACATGAATTAAACCGTCATTTATTCCGTTTATAAAATCATTCCAAAAACTATTCATAAATTTATACCCTTACAATACCCGTTAAAAGAAGTTGCATTATAGATTTTTTCTTTTGCTTTTCTTGCTCAAGTCGCTTTTTGAGAAGCTCAATTTCTGCGTCCGCTATGGAAAGAATTTCTGCAATGGCTTCCTGTTCTGGAAGTGGGGGGAAATGAATCAGAAAATTATTAAATGTTGGCAGTCTTAGTGAATCTACCGTAGCTTTGACACTGTTAGCTTCTGAATGTTTTTTAAAGAAAAGGAGAAAACTATAATAAATATATAAGCCACTAGAAAATACAAAATTACTGATTTTATATACCCTTTGATGATAATCAAATTTTCCATTGATATAGTGAACAATAGTCCCTATTCCACCCTCGCCAGGAACAAGAATTGCTTCACCATCAAACGAAAAACTATCAATTCTTTCAACCTGCTGTGAACGGACAAAAAAAGGGTAGCTACCGTTAGCAACTTTATCCTGATTGTTTTTTGCTCCTGTTGAAATTTTAGCTATATTCCCCAACTTTTTTTCTTCCCACTTCCCACTAAAACCCTTAAGCCTTTTTTTGCCCGTAAGCAAAATTTGCATAAGATATTTTTTCTGTTCCTCTTTTTCTTGGATAAGCTTTTCTTGTAACGTAATAACTTTGTCTTGGGTGGAAAGAATTTCTGCTATGCGGTTTTGTTCGAGTTCGTTTGCTAAATACAATATGACTTTTGATAAAGAATTTTGGCCAACATTAATATGTTGAGAACCAGCTGAGCCCCTTATAATTTGTTTTCTTGCATAGTCAGCTTTTAGCGTTTCATTCAGATATACAGGATTATAGTCAGATATTTTTTTCCCTCTTATAACAAAACCACCATAACTAGCCGTGTGTACACTATCGAGATAAACATTTGATTTTCCGGCGTCTTCAAAAATTTCTGAACTTCTTTGGAATAAAATATCACCATATGTTACATCATATTTTTCTAATGTAGTGCCATCAATATCAATGGAATCTAAAATAGAATTATATGTAATTGGCTTAGATGATAAGATGTCAAGAACACTTATCATTTTAATTCCTTTTCCATATTTTTCTTTTTCAGCGTTGATTCCATTTTTAAACTCTAAAATAGAGTCAAGTCTTGTTTCTTCCCATGCACAAGGCACAACACCCACTTGAGTTTGTTTATACCCGTCGGGAATTTCGCCTCTTTGGATTTGCTCTATGCGATTTTTAATTTGTGGAGTCATGGGGGGTGCTCAATTTATCTTTAATTGCTTGTGTCGCAGATTTAATTTTTTCAGTTCTTGCCTTTGCCTCTAACTCTTTATCAAGAATAAGTTCAATGATAAAATTGACAGAATCATATACAGCTAGACACTCTTCTTCTGAATATTCGTGAACTCTTTTACTAAGAACAGAGTATAGGGAGCTTTTTATTTCTTCGATTTCTGGGGGAATGATTTCTTCATGTTTTTGTACTGCCTTCAATTTATCAATAAACCGAGCTTTATCTTCTTTATTAGAAAGTTTTTCATACTTTTTCTCTACCAAGTCTTCTAAAATTCTACGAAGGTACACGAAAGAAGCAACCCCCATACCTTGGGAGTAGGCAGACAGTGATTTTTTATACTCAATATAATATTTAGGTAAAACTTTTTTATATTTTTCGCTTTTTTTGTGTGAAAGGTCTGCAAAAGAAGGAAATTGTCCTATTTTTATATAACTTTTTGAACTACGAATAAAACAATAAGTATAAGTTGTGGAACATTGAGAGCAGGAATATTTTATAGAAATAACATCAGGACTTTCAAATGATTTAATTACACTCGGAAAAAATGTTTTTTCTTTGCCACATGTTAAGCATGTTATTTCAAGCTTAGGGTAAAAAGAAAGTGCTGTCAAATGTCCTATATGTAACGATGATTCATAATTATAAGGTTTATAAGGTGGGCAATTTTCTAAAAAATCTTTCATCAATTCATGTGCTGTCATAATCTTCATTTCCCTTCTTTGCTTGTATAATTTTTGTTTATTGCACGTGTAGCACGAAAATAAAGCTCTCTATACATTTCTTGTTTATCAATTTGCATACCCCTTACTCTCCAAGCTTCTTTTTTTCTATTCCTTTTTCAATTTGTGGGGTCATGGGATTAATCCTCGTCTTGTTCTTTTTCAACAAGTTCATTTTCGATTATGCTAGCAAGTTCTTGAGCATATTCTTTTTCTGGATTATGATTTATGACTTCAAGCCACTTTTCTTTATCATCTTTAAAAATAAAATTATCTACAGTTAAAAATTCTTTCAAATAATTAAGCGTGTTTTTGAAATCTCGTTGGGAAAAATATGTTTCGACAATGTTATACAATGTTAAAGCACTCTTTTTAATGCTCAGTGATTTAAAAAAATAGTTTATAGCGTTATCATAATCATTTTTTTTGAAATAACAAACACCTAAGTTTGAAATATTATCTGCTTCATTAGGTTTTATTTCTAGCGCTTTATTATAATATTCTATAGCCTTATTGTAATCATTTTTCTTTAAATAACAGCTAGCTAAGATTGAAAGTGTTTTTGTTTCATTAGGTTTTATTTCTAACGCTTTATTATAATATTCAATTGATTTGTCATAATCTTTTTTAAAGAAATAACAAAGGCCTAAATTAAAAAGAATACTTACATTATTAGGTGTTAGCTTTAATGCTTCATTATAATACCTTATTGATTTATTATAATCTTTTTTCTGTGCATAACACACACCTAAATAAAATAACGCAGTCTCATTATCAATTTCTAAGTCTAACACCTGCTTACTAGTTTTGATTGCGTCATCATATTTTTTCTCTGTAAATTGTAAATATGCGGTATTTATAAGTTCACTTATTTTAGCTTTTCTTTCTGCTTCTTTTGCTTGTGCTACATATTCCTTAACTTCTTTTATTTCCTCTTTCATTTGTTCTTGTTGTGCTTTAATATCATCTTCAATTTTCTTTTTATGCTCATCAACTTCTTGAACAGAGTTCTTCATTTCAGTATTGTTTTTGTCTAAAGTGTCAAGTGATGTTCTCATTTGTCTATGGGTATCATCAATTTCTTTTTGTGTTTGAGCCATTTCTTTTTGAGTGTGTCGCATTTCAGCAGTCAATTTTTCTAAATCATTTTTCTTTTCAATGTTATAGCGTGTGAAAAGTAAAGGAAGCACAACACCTGTAAATGTCAGAACTGCCACAAGCACAGTAAGCCAACGATTGAGCCAATCGCTTTGATTACTATAATACTGAGCGGAAAATTTACCGTAATTTTCTTCTTGTTTTTTATAAAATTCTAAAATCTTTGCATTATCTAAATCTAAATGATTTACCAATGCATATATATTTTCATTATAATACTTTTCTGTTATTTCTTGTGTGCTTTCGGTAAATTTCCAAGTATACCAAAGGTTAGCCCCCAGTAACGCCATAATAAGCAGAACATATACTATAATAAATGAAAAAGAGTGAAATTTATTTGATGGTTCTTTTGCGCTCATATATTTTCTCCCTTACTCCCCAAGCTTCTTTTTTTCTATTTCTTTTTCAATTTGCTTAATGCTTTTGGGTGGAGTCGGCAAGTTTTCGGGCATGGTACCGCCTAAGTCTGCTATGGTTTGGCGTACTTTTTGCCCGACTTCAAAGTGGGTTTGATTTGCTTGTTTTTTGCCTTGAATATTTTCTCGACGGAGTTTTTCATCGGTTTGGGTCGCTCTAAACAGATTGGCCGCAAGCTCTGTGCTTCCCATATGGTCAAGGATGTCTTGGCTTTTCTTGAGTCCTTTATGGGTGTGAATATCCTTGGCTGTCATACCGCCATAAAGCCCTTTATATCCCCAGTTTTGAAAAACTGCATACTCCAAGGGCTTTTCTACGCCTGCTTGCTTGGCGGATTCTGCAAGGGATTTATTGTGCCTTGTCATTTCACAGCGTATGGCAAGCCTTTTTTCTTCTTCGGAAAGTATTTCGTAATCGTCAATAAGTTCCTGCTGTCTGGCCTTGATGGCGAAATAGGTTTGACCAAGGGCAATAACTTCTTTTTTGGGATCGCCATTCATAACAATTAAATAACAGGCATAACGGGTAAGCATTATGTCTTCTATTTCTCGTTCTGCCACGCCGGTTTTTACTATTTTGTTGACGTCAACAAAATGATTGGAAACCGCATAACTGCTTTGTTCACAGGCAATCTTAGCCTTTTCGATTACCTTTGAAAAATTGCGCCATTCTGTATATTCAAGTATTGGTTGTAAGTCTCTGGCGTACCAAAATTCTTGTTCGTATTCATTAATATTTTTGATGTTTTCAAAGATATTTTCATTATAATTTGTAATTTGAGACATAATTAAACCTCACTATATGCTATTCCGTATTGCTTTTTCAGGAAAGGGGGAGCCCGTTGCGTTTTGAGGGGGAAAACCTTATTTTTGGCTCAAAAATAGGGTTTTCCCCCTCAAAAAATAACCGAACACTAAAAATATTCTACACCAAACCAAGCTCTTGCAAAAAGGTTTGCATTTTTGCCTTAACCTCAGCCAATTCTGCTTCTGTTTCCGCAATTTCTTTATTGAGTGCTTCAATATCGATAATTTGTTCTTCTTCAAAAGTATCTACATAGCGAGGAATATTAAGGTTATATTCATTCTCTTTTATTTCTTCGAGAGTTGCCACATGGCTGTATTTTTCAATGTCTGCATTTTCATCATTTACAAAAGCTCTATAGGTGTCCACGATTTTTGAAATATCTTCATCACGCAAAACATTTTTTGCTTTGTCTTTGATGAACGTTTTAGAGGCATCTATAAAGAGTACATCACTTTTTGTTCTGTCTTTTTTGAACACAAGGATACACGCAGGGATGGAAGTTCCGTAAAAAAGATTTTCAGGCAAACCGATAACCGCATCGATAAGATTTTTATCTATAATTGCTTGGCGGATTTTTCCCTCAGAAGCGCCACGGAAGAGCACCCCATGGGGAGCAACGGCCGCAACTCTGCCACGAGAAGACATACTGGCGACCATATGAAGTAAAAATGCCCAGTCTCCTTTACTTGATGGGGGAACACCTAAATCAAAGCGTTTCCATTTGTCGAGGCCGGCTTCCATTTTGAATTCTTTTTTTGCTTTGGCCTTTTTGGGTTTGGCGCTTGCGTCGTCTTTTTCATCGCTTGTGGCACCTACGAAAGCACCTGCGGAAGCGCCTATGGAAACATCTATGGAAACTTCTCCGCCGGGATTAAAACCTTCTGCCCATTTATCCTTAGAAAAAGGCATATTGGCAACAATGCAGTCAAATTTCATTAAATTGCCGTCACTGTCTAAATGCGTTGGGTTTGAAAGCGTATCTCCCCATGTTATTTTAGCGTCTTTGATGTCGTGGATAAACATATTCATTCTGGCCATGGAAATGGCAGAACTATTCACTTCTTGGCCAAACATGGAAACTTGATCGAGGCCACCTTTTCGGGCTGCTCTGATAAGCAGAGAGCCTGAACCGCATGTGGGGTCATAAACCCTGTCTTTGGGGTGTGGATTAACAATTTGTGCCATGATTTCAGATACAGATTGGGGGGTAAAAAAGCTTCCTGCTTTCTTTCCGGCCATGGTTGCGAATTCACCAATCATATACTCATAGGCATCACCGATAACGTCGGCGGGTACTTGATCTTTTTTGATGGCGATTTGACTGGGGCGTAAATCAAGATCTGCAAAATCTTGAATGAGTGAACGCAATAAAGGATTTTTTTGCTCTTTTTTACCCAAGTTGGCTTCACTGTTGAAGTCAATTCCTCTAAAAATACCTGCTAAAATAGGGTTGGAATCTTCAATGCCTGTAAGCGCTATACTTATTTTTGCGCCAATATCAACCGCGTTTTTATGTTCTTCAAGATAGTCAAAGGAGTATTCTTTTTTTAAGGTGAAGGGAAGAAGACCAATTTGTCTTTCAAGGCGTATTCCCTCATATTCTTTTTCGAGATTTTCAACGCTTTCTTTGTAAGTATCGCTTAGATATTTTACAAAAAGCATGGAAAGAACATAATCTTTATAGTTGGCTGCATCGATATTGTCACGAAATGTGTTGGCGCCTGCCCAAAGTGCTGCTTTTATATCATCAAAAGTTGTCATTTATATATCTCCTACTTGCTTTCAAGGGCAAAGGCTTTTAAAAGGTGCATGTCTTTTTGGTATTCCAATTCCATCAATTTTTTGGATAAATGATATTTTTGTATGGAGTGAAACCAGTATTCCCCGAGTATTTGCTGTTGCGTAAGAGGAGGAAGGGGAATTTCAATCATTTCAAAATCCTTACGCAAAAGGCTTGGCAGAATGTTACTGGTGGACGCTTTTTCTACGACGGATTTTATTTTGTGGTTAAGTATAAATGCCAGATATTTAGGGTTAGCTATAGCCGTTCGGATAAGAATAAGGTTGTTGGCGGCATAGGTTTCTTCCTCTATAGAGTCAATATAACTGACAAATTGAGGGCTGATTCTTTTTATCAAAATACTTTGTGGCGTGATTTTGAGGTCATCGCTTTTAGCGTATTTCGTTTCTAAAGTAGGTTTTAGAATTTCATTATGTTCCAAAAGGTTGGCGGGGGTAATCCACTTGGCTTCTTCCGAAGTTTTGGCGGCGGTGGTTATGCATGGCCTGATTTCTGCGATGTCTTTCAGTTGAACTTTTTGCATAGAATAACCTTTATATTGTCCCTCAAGACAAGTTCTATCAAGCTTGTCTTGAGGGGGCAGAGTTATGTTAGAAGCGGGGAAGGTTGCCTAGATTGTCTTCAGGTTTACCGTTAGAGTCGGTTCTGAGATATGTACCGTTTACAACTCTAACATCTTCGCCAACTTGCCAGACTCCATTTTTTAGGTATTTGGTTTTAACCGATTCAAAATTGTTTTGTATGCGATTGATTATGTCTTGTTTGCTGTATTCATATTCAAGATTGCTTACAAGACTGTTTGTTGCCTTAACCTTTGTGATGGCGGGATACGCATAAAAGCTATCCTCATAGTGAACTCTAGATATGTATAACATATGAGTCCTCCCAGTATTTTTATTTGGACTTGGGCAACTTTACAAAATGGCACATGTGTGCTAGATAATTTTTCTCACGAATTGTCTTTCTTTGTAAAGACACCTAAGCCTTTAGATGTTGATAGTACACATCTAAGGGCTTTTTTTCTTGTCCATGTAAAGAAGATAACCTAGAATTGTGTTCTCGTCAATATTTTTCTCAACAGCTTTTATGAAGCTGTTTCTATGAAATTTTGTAAAAAGTGTTTTTTTTGTGGTAAGTGGTGTTTTTATGGTGTTGTTTAGAATCTGTTGAAAGTGATGAGCGTTCTGTAGTTTTTGCTTGCATAAAGTAGTAAGTAGAAATTAAACTGGAGCTTATAGTGGAAACATGATAAAAGAATCAAATCTTGGTATATAAAGAAGTTTGTTTGAAAATGTTATGTATTTTCAAAAGGTTGATTTATTGTGATGGGAAAGGATTTAAAGATTGCCACATATATTGAGGGGGAAATAATGTTAGGAATAGATTCTCAAGACAAGTTTTCTTGGATAGCATTTTATAAGGAATTTACAAATTCTTTGTTAATATACAAGAATAACAGAGAAGAACTCTTAAATATAATGTATGAGTTGCCATCTTTTGTGCGATTTAAAAAAACCTATGTAGATCAATATGAAAATAATGAAGAAGGTCCGCTAAGGGATATATGCCCATTTACATTTCTTGGAATTTTCAATCGAGGGATTACTGATGCGAATAGAATTAACCTTCTTACCGATATTAAAAAAGAATTTTCAATCACTGCCGAGATACCGTCAAGTTTTAAAGGGATTCCTACATTAAATAATCAGAGATCATGGTTTTTTCGATTTGAAAAACTCAGAAAAGTGGATGATATAGATAAAATATGGAAAATATTTGAAACCGCAATCAATTACGAAAGTTCTGACACTCCAGAAAATAAAAAACAATTTATAGCTGACTACGACAATGCTCTTTTAGTTAATGGAGTTGCGTGGAATTTGACTATTGGCCTTTATTGGACTTGCCCGTATTTTTATCCGACATTAGACAAAAAATCGATCGAATATATTCGCAAAAATAACTTAGATGATATTATTGTGGGTAAAAAAGGATCTAAGCCATTTTCCGGTGAACAATACCTCAATATTCAAGCTTCGCTAAAAGCGAAATTTGTGGAGAAAAGGGGTGATATTGATTCGTTTCCGGAGCTTTCTTATAAGGCATATAGTGAAATTATTGGCGAGCAAGTCCCTGCATTTGAAGACACAGAAGATGAGGCTATGAAAAAAGAAAAATTACAGGAAATAGACGGCAGAACAAAAAATAATAAGAATATTATACTTTATGGTCCTCCCGGAACAGGGAAAACCTATAGCACAATTAATGCAGCGCTTTCAATTTTAGAGCCTAACCTTGCTTATACTGATGATCGTCAACAACAAAAAGAAGCGTTTGATGCATTCGTTCATGATGAAAGAATTTATTTTGTAACTTTTCATCAAAGTTTTAGCTATGAAGATTTTGTGGAGGGGATACGCCCAAATTTATCGAAAACTGAAACAGCAGAAAATAGTGGGACTATTTCCTATTCTGTTGAACCCGGTATTTTTAAAAAAATTTGTGAGGCGGCCGAGGAAACACCACAAAAACCATACGTCCTTATTATAGATGAGATTAACAGAGGGAATATTTCGGGCATCTTTGGGGAACTTATTACCCTGATTGAACCCTCAAAACGTATTGGCGCCAAGGAAGAGCTTAAAACGGTGCTCCCTTATTCTCGTGAATCCTTTGGAGTACCTGATAATTTATATATCATCGGAACAATGAATACTGCCGATCGTTCTTTAACTGGGCTTGATATAGCACTTCGTAGGCGTTTTACCTTTGTGGAAATGCCACCGCAGCCTGAATTGTTAAAAGAAAAAATGATAGTAGGCACAGACATTTCATTAGCGCACATTTTATCAACTATGAATGAGCGAATCGAAGTTTTGCTTGGCCGAGATTATTGCCTTGGACATGCACCCTTTATGCACTTGAGTGGCAAGGTAACAGTTGAAGAGCTTAAACAAGTTTTTCAAGGGGCAATAATTCCCTTGCTACAAGAATATTTCTTTGAAGATTGGTATAAAATTCATCTTGTTTTGAATGATCATAAGAAAATTGAGGATAAGTTTAAATTTATTAACAAGAAAAAATCATCCTCGAATATGTTTGATGGTGAATTATCAATTTTTCAACGGGATGTATGGGAACTAAGCAGAACTGCTTTTGATGAGCTGGAAAGCTATGTGGGAATTTTTGATGCAACCAAAAAGGTAGAAAGAACTATTGAATATGAGGAGCTTTCAGAATTACCAGAATTTGTCAGTGAAATTACTATTTCTGATGTTGAGAGGGCAAGACAACTCAATGAGTATACCATTATTCAGTATCAAGAACGTGATAAAAAAGTGTCAATCTCTAACTGCCCTGTGCAACTATATGTGAATGGACAAAGAGTACATCAAGATAGGAGTGATACAAATATTAAGAAAGAATTAAGAGTAATCATTCAAAAGTATGCTCTAAATGTCACCGATGAAAAAACCAATACTAGAGGATTGGCTCATCGTTTACTTGAAGTTCTTGATCAACAGTTCCTGTCAACTTTATGAAAACAATAACCGTTAGAGAATACGCAAGGCTGACTACTCAAAGCTTAGAGATAAATACACTTGATAAGGCAAGTATTTCTCCTTCAGCTTTTGAGTGGCTTTGTGCGTTGCATGCCAAATGGGGAAGAAAAGAAAACACATTTATCAACATAGAGGGCACAAAAACTTTACGGCTTAACAGTTATGTGGGTATGCTTCAAAGCCCATGCGGAACAACTATTGAAATTTTGCCAAAAATTCATGATGATGACCAAGAAATTGAAAAAACTCGTAAGATTCTTTGGAACATGCTTTTAATTTACCTTGGAAAGGATAAAAAAGAATCTGAATGGGCGTCAATAAAATGCTTAAAGAAACCTCTTGCGGAATGGCTTATTAGCTTTTACTTGCAAGAGTTGGCTCAGCTTCTTAAAAAAGGGCTACATTCAAAATATACTGTTGTGGATGAAGAGCGAACCTTTATTCGAGGGCAAATAAATATAGCGAAGCAAGTGCGCCAGCCTTTGCATAGGCAACATCTTACTCATGTGCGCCATAATATTTTTTCTGTTAATAGAGCTGAAAATCGTTTATTACGTTCAGCTTTGCTTGTGTGCCATAAAGCAACACAAGATTCTGAAAACTGGATGCTTGCCACTCAGCTTATAAAAATGACAGAGCAAGTTCCGCAAAGCCAAAACATCAAAAATGATATAAAATTGTGGCAAAATGCAAGGCATATGTCACACTATATGAAAATAAAGCCTTGGTGTGAGCTCATTTTACAGAGTAATGTGCCTTTTGCGCAACATGATAATTGGCAAGGGATAAGCTTGTTGTTTCCTATGGAAAAGCTGTTTGAGTCTTTTGTTGTGGCGTCATTGAGGAAACGATTGGCCTGCGGTGTGAAATTAACTGCTCAAAGTAGTAAGCATCATCTTTGTACACACAAGAAAAAGGACATATTTAATCTAAAGCCTGATATTTTACTTGAAAAGGAAGAAAGGGCTTGGGTTCTTGATGCAAAATGGAAGTGTCTAAATCCCGAAGAACCAAACTACAACCTTTCCCAAGGGGATATGTACCAACTTTTTGCCTACGGTCATAAATACATGAAAGGACAAGGAGATATGGCTCTTGTTTTTCCTGCTACAAAAAAATTTAGAGGTATAGAACAACCTTTTGAATTTGACGCTGATTCTAAGCTAAGACTCTTTGCGTTGGCCTGTGACCCAGAAACAGGGGAGTTCTATCCCCAAGAGGCTGTGGGTGTTTTTTGGGGAGGGGAGAACGTGAGAGAAGGGTAAGTAGGATACTGTTATATTATAGGTGTACAACCTACTTTTGTCTGTGTACCTTTTATATTTTTGTTTTTGATTTTTTACTCTAGAAATTAGTTTTTCAGTCAGAATATCAATATTGTTTATAAAGATATTGACACAAAAAAAAATCAATATAAACTGTTAATTTTAGAGTAATATTGTACAATAAGATGGAGAATATATGAGTGCCTTGAGATTATTTATAAGTTATTCACATACTGATGAAAAATTAATTGAAAATTTTGAAACTCATCTTAGGGTATTGGAAGATCTTGAACAAATTACAATTTGGCGTGATCGAAAAAATCAAGTAGGAGATGAATTTTTAAAAAATATCGATGACAATCTTTATTGCTCTGATATAATTTGCTTATGTATTTCAGCTAAATTTTTGGTGTCGCCAGCATGCAAAAAAGAACTTGAAGAGTCATTTAAACTAAAAAGAGAGAAGCAAGTACGTGTGATACCAATTATTCTCTCACACTGTGGGTGGACTGACATACCAAATCTATCAAAGCATTTGGCTACGCCTACTGATGGATCTCCTATATCTTCTTTTGATGATGAAGATGCTGGGTGGAGTGTTGTCTGTGCTGATATAAAGAAAGTGGTTGAATACGAAAACGAGATAAAAAAATTACAATTTGTTCAGTCATTTTCTGAAGAATTAAATGATTCAGGTATCTTTAAAAAAGCCCATCCTAAAAAAGAAAGCTTACTACTTTCTGATATTTATATTTTTCCAGAGCTTAAGTATTACAACATGGAAAATGGAAAAGAAGATAAGGTTAATGGCGAACTCATAGTTAATAATATTATTGATGAAAAAAGGGTAATAATCAGAGGAGTTAGTCAATCTGGTAAAACAGCTCTAGCTAAGATGTTATGTATTAAGCTTTTAGCTAAAAAGTTAATTCCTATTTTCATTGATATTAAATCTTCACCATTCAACAAAAAAAAAATGGAAGAACTTTTCACAAAACAGTATGAAGGAATGGCTTTTCATAAGATTGATCCATCAAGATTTATTCCTGTCATAGATAATTTTGATAGTGTGAAAAATAGAGGGAAAATACTTTCTGATTTAGAAGGCTATAAATCGTGTCTGCTTGTTATGGATGTAGACACTGAACTTAATATAAAAAGCAAAAACTTATTTTTAGACTATATTGATTATGAAATCAAAGAATACGCACCTTCTTTACGGGATTCACTTATCCGAAAATGGTTAGAAATAGATTCTTCTAGCAATGACAATGATTCAAAATTTTATGCCGATCTTGATAGCAAAACAAGCCTAATTACAGAAGCATTGGGTAAAATATCAGGTAAAGGAATTGTTCCAAGCTTTCCATTTTATATTATATCAATTCTAAGTTCTTATGAAACATTAAACCATCCATTAGACCAAGAAATTACATCTCAAGGGTACTGCTACCAAGCTTTAATTTTATATTATTTAAAAAAACAAAATGTTCGAAACGATGATATTGACTATTATATTAATTTTATGTCAGAGTTTGCTTATTTTTTATTCAAACAAAAACAAAAAGAAGTTTCAGCAGTTACATTTAATAATTTCTTTAGTGAATACAAGGAAAGATTTAACATACCACACAAATTTTTGGATATTCTACTAAATTCACACCTAGTTTATCAAACAAGCCTCTCAAACTACACATTTACTTATCCGTATATTTACTATTTTTTTTGTGGAAAATATTTTTCTGAAAATGCTACAAATAAAAATATTGAAGCTGAAATTCATGACATTTTGAATAAATTACATGTGAATGATAATGCGTATATTATAATTTTTGTTTCACACCATGCAAGAAATTCAAATTTATTAGACGATATTCAACTGCAATCAATGTATTTATTTAACGGTTATAATGCTGCAACTTTAGAACGAGAATCTTTAATGTGTTTTGAAGCTCAAGACAACCTCATTGAGCAAATAACTATTCCAGAAAAGAATCAATGTGAAGAAGAAAGAGCATATCAACTAAAGCAAAAAGATTTAATGGAAAATTCAGAAAATAGTGATGTGATTGACAATCATGAAATGGAAACTGATGAGTTAGAGGACGATAGTTTCAGACGTACGTTTAAAACTGTTGAGGTATTAGGTCACATAATAAAAAATAGAGCAGGGTCAATAGAAAAAAACAAATTAGAAGAAATGTTTGTTGAAGGTATGAATACCTTTCTGCGGTTAATTTCCGTTCATTTGGAAGCTATTACTAAAAAAGAAAATGAAGAGGATTTAGTTAATCTAATATCACATTATATCGATAAAATACAAAATGAAAAAAATAATCCTTTATCTGAAGAAGAAGTCTATAAAAAAGCAAAAAAAATCTTTTGGCAAATCAATTTTGTGTTTGTATATATTTATATAAGTCAAATTGTACACTTACTGGGGTCGGAAAAACTATCAGATATTATATCAACAGCTTGTGATAGGATTAATACACCGGCAACACATATAGTTAAATTTATTGTACAGCTATGGTATAATAAATCAATTACGCCAGATGATGTAAAAAAAGTAATGCATAAAAATAAGCTATCATATGTACCTATAAAAATTTTAAACATACATGTTCGTAATTATGCTTTAATTCATCCTATTAATACAAAAGATCGTAATAAACTTCGCGAACTATTCCAGGAACCAATTCCGTATAAAAAAAACTAATATTGCAAACTAAACTTCAACATTTTCCTTGTTGAAGTCAATACAATAAGCTTACAATAAATATAAAACGCTAAAAAAGAGTTCAGGATAGTTATGTTAACATAATAATATCCTGGTTCTTTTATATATTTTATTTCACCCCATAAATGCTCGATTTACTCACTTTATACTTTTCAGCAAGGCTTGCAGGGCTTGCGCCGTCAGCGAGTGCCTTAGCTATGTCACTTTTATCTTGCTCTGAAATTTTACGTGGGCGTCCTGTAAAGCGTCCTTCTTGTTTGGCTTTGGCAATGCCTTCTTTTTGGCGTTCTTTGATAAGGGATCGTTCAAATTGGGCAAAAGCCCCAAGCATTTGAAAAATAAGTTCTTGCATTGGAGAAGTTTGACCCGAAAAAATAAGATTCTCTGTCCAAAAATGCACAGTAACGCCTTTTGCTGTAAGCTCATTGACGATACTTTGTAATTCACTGAGATTGCGTGCCAAGCGATCGATACTATGAATATACAAAATATCCCCTTCACGCAAATAGGTCAGGCAAGCCTGCAGGGCAGGGCGGTTAACTTGGCTTGAGCTCACTTTATCTTCAAAGACCTTATCCAAAGAAACGTTATTTTTTGAAAGTCCGTCAAGCTGACGCGTGGTGTTTTGCTCTATTGTACTTACTCGTATGTAACCGACGTTTGCCATATTATATTTTCATCCGTATGTTTGGAGTTCGTTGCTTTACTCGCTTGAAGTGTATTCTATTTCTATGAAAAAATTTTAGACTTTTTTGTAAAGCAAGTCAAACCTATTGACAACGTTTGTGTATGTTCGTATACATATCTAAGTACATTAGTATAAGTATGTTTATACGTGTAGAATAATACAAGTATAAAAAGATATGTATAAGGATAACAAAAATGTCTGAAATTATTGCAATTACAAATCAAAAAGGCGGAGTTGGTAAGAGCACCACGGCCTTAGCCATTGGCTTTGCTTTGGCAAAAAAAGGGAAAAAGGTCCTCTTTATTGATATGGACGCACAAGGAAATTTGACATATACCTTGGGAGCGACCATAGACAATAGGAACATAATGCAAGTTTTGATGAACGAAGCAGACATTCAAGATTGCATAAAAGAGCTTGACGAAGTAGAGCTTATAACGTCGGTTCCCACGCTTTCGGGAGCCGATGGAATGCTCGTTGAAACAGGGAAAGAATATCGCTTACAGGAAGCTTTGGAGAATATTAAAAAGCTGTATGACTATGTCATCATCGACACGCCACCGGCTTTAAGTATTTTGACAGTGAACGCCCTTACCGCCGCCGATTCCATCCTTATTCCTGCACAAGCTGACGCTTTTAGTCTCCAGGGGATTGGGCAATTTTATAAGACCTATGAAACTGTAAAGAAGTATTGTAATCCAAAGCTGAAAACCAAGGGCATATTAATCACACGCTTTAATGCTCGTTCTGTGCTCAGTAAAGATATGAAAAAAATGCTTGAAAAAACCGCCGAACAAATGGGAACTTGTCTTTTCAAGACAGAAATTCGTGAATGCGTAGCCACAAAAGAAGCCCAAGCTTCAAGAAAAAATATTTTTGACTACGCAAAGCGTAGTAACGTGGCCAAAGACTATGAAATGCTAACCAACGAAATTTTTGGAGTATAAAATGGCTAAAAAATCTTTCACTGATAACCCTGCTGAACAATTTATCAGTAGTATACGAGAAGAAAAAGAAGTTCCCCAAGTAGAAGTCACTTACGAAAGCAAGATGGAAAGCAAGAAAGAAAGCATTGAAGAAAGTGCTCCTTCACCTGCCAATGCCATAGCCCCTTCCAAATTTCAAGTTCCTGAGGGCTATAAACTTGATCCACGGTTTATTGAGAAACGAACAAAAAGAGTAAACCTCCTTATGCAACCAAGCCTCTATGAAAAAATCCAAGCAAAAGCCAGTCAAGAAAAGAAAAGTGTGAATGACTTTATCCATTCGTACATGGAAGAATTGCTTAAGAAATAAAGCTATTAATGAATATATGTATAATATTATGAGTGTGTTTATATAAGTATGTTTGTATATGTTTGTTGATATGTGTATGTGTTTTTTATTGTATTATTTTTTAAGATAATACACCACTATTTCGTTATCAGAACTTTATAGAATATTTGAGGGATTTTATGTATTTATTTACTCCAAAGCATGTGTGTTCAAAAAGTATTAGCTTTGATTTGTCAGATGATTTGACTGTACATAACGTGGTTTTTGTTCGTGGATGCTCAGGTAATGCCCTTGGTATTGCGGCACTTGTTGAAGGACTTCCTGCGCAGGAAGTTATTTCTAGGCTACGCGGTATTTGTTGCGACCACAGAGGAACGTCATGTCCTGATCAACTGGCATGTGCTCTTGAGGAGGCACTTGCTAAAGAGCTAAAGTAGAATAGTGCCACTTTCCTCCGGTAACATTTTGTCTGCAAACAGTCCAACAAGTTAAAATCTTTAGGGTAAAAAAGAAAGCCAAAATTTGGCTTTCTTTTTTACTTTTTACTACACCACAATTTACTTCATTCTAAACCTATTCCCTTGTTTATCAACAAGCATTCCATCTTCGACCTTCAGTTTGCTTGAAAAGGCATTTTCAATGGGAGGGTAACGAGTTTCGGAGTTTGTTGAACCGCTTTGTTTCTGGTCGGCTTGGTTATTTGCTTGAATTTTGGTTTGAGAATCGGCAGGGCTTGAGTTTTGCATTGTCGCTTCTGATGATTGTTTTCTATATTCTTCAAGCGTCATAGGTTGCCATTCCGAAACGTAGCTTTTATCTTCTTTTGTTTTTTGCAATTCAAGAATAACATTTTCATGGTTTTTTCGGGCAAGGCTAAGTTCGTCTTGATGTTCAAAACCACGGTTAAACGCCTCTCGCATATTGGGTAGATTTTCTATATCTTTTTGGGCATACTTCACATCTTGCTGATGACGAGCGTCCAAGCCTTTTTCCAAGAGGTTGTCAAAGCGCTGAAAAAGCCCTGTCAACGAGAAATCCTCATTGACACTATATTGAAAGTTAGCAGGGGAAAATCTGTCATTCTTACCCGTAATGGAAAATTCAAAATGCTCTGCACTTGCAAAGTGGGAACGATTGATATGTACGTCAAAGCCCCGATAATTACCCAAAAGAAAATCTTTTGTTTTTTGTTTGAGGGTAGTCTCATGCACTCCCTTACTGATGATGGCTTGTATTTCGTCCTTATCATCACCTCTTAGGAATTTGCCCTCACGATAAAGTTCAAAAACAATTTTCTCTTTCCCGTTTTCCGTTATTTTTCTTGTATTTTCATCCCTAAGGGCAATATTACTTGCATACTTTTCTTCGGCTTGTTTTAGGCGTTCGGGAGCACCTTCCAGGTATTTTATTTTGTCGGTTTGCCTGTGTTTTGAGCGATTATGTTCTGTAAATAAGGCTTCAAGATTTTTCAATTCGTTGGAAATATTAACTTCCATAAGAATAAGCGGATTACCCGAAGCGGCCGCCTTCATTTCGGCAGCCGTTGCCGCCTCAGAACGCACATCATCAATCTGTCTTTGAAGCAAATCTCCCTTTCTGAATTGTTCGATGGCGGTTGCTTTATATTGAATGGTCTGCCACATGCGCGCGTCGTATGTTTGCTTGGTGGCATAGTAATATATGCCTATTTGGAAATTGTCGGGGTCTTTTGTATGTAGTTGATTTCCTTGACGAATTATTCTTCCATTGCGTTGCTCGAGGTCAGATGGTCGCCACGGACAATCCAAGTGATGGGCAGCAACAAGCCTCGTTTGCACATTCATTCCGGCTCCCATCTTAGCCGTAGAACCAAGTAAAACTCGAACATCGCCATTATTTACTTCTCCAAAGAGTTTTGATTTTCTTTGGTCGGTGTTTGCGTCATGGATAAAGGCTATTTCATGGGAGGGGATACCTTTTTCCATCAACTTGGTTTTTAAATCATTGTAAATAGAAAAATTTCCGCTACCGAGAGAAGCAAGAACTTCATCCATGTTCACTTCTTTCACCGCTTTTTCATCGTCTTTTTCTGCAAATTCATCCTTTTCAGTAAGTTCAATTTTTTCGTTTGCGAATGCCTCTTCTGTAAACGTAAGGCCTTTTTGCTCTTCTGTACTTGCTTGGCTTTTGGGGGTAGAAAGGTCACAAAAAACCAGTTGTGTTCCTTTGTCTTCTTTTGAAGATTGCCAAATCTGAAAAATACGATCGGCGCAAGCGTTGACCTTTGAGCAAGCAACATCGTGTTCATCGGGGTCAATAAGGCGCATATCAAGCCCCGCTTTTCTTGCGTCATTGGTGATTTTTAAAGGATTGTCTTCTCGAGGGTCGGAGGGCAAGTTTTCCATTCTATCAATAATTTGCTCCATAAACTTTGCTTGGCTTTCCGAGCGTTCTGCAATATGGCTGATAGGTTTTCCTGAAAGAAGTGGGGGAGTGTTGGAGCGAAATCCAGCTTCAGCCAGTTGTTTATCAATGTCTTCCTTTGTTACGACATCGGCAAAGGATCGATACATGGAGAGCAGTTCCGGGACATTATCAAATTTAGAAAAACGGCTTTTGAGTTTATAATTTACCCCGGTTGCGTCAAGCTCCCAATCACTGCTGACTTTGGCAAAAGTGGAAGCCCAAGAATCAAAATATTCAAGCCCTTTCTTACTCAGTTCGTCAAACTGCATATATCTTTGCAAGGTATAGATTTCAGAAATACTGTTGCTTATGGGCGTTCCTGTGAGAAAATAAACCCCTTTGCCTTCGTTTTCTCTTTGCAAATAGCGGCACTTGATAAATAAGTCCAATGCCTTGGCAGAACCTGTCACATTTCCAAGCCCTGAAACATTCATCGTTGTAGTGAAATTGAGGTTTTTAAATTCGTGGGCTTCGTCAACAATAATAGAATCAATCCCCAGATCGGAGAAATCAACGGATTTATCTTTAGCTCCTGCCCCGGCTATGAGAGCATCATAGCGTTCTGTGATACGCTCTTTTTGTTTCTCAAGTTGTTTTATGGTTGCCCGACTTCCATTATTTTCTTTGAGAGAGCTTAAAGCGTCCATGGTCGCGGTAATCTGCTCTTGTAGAATTTCTTGCTCAATTTGTTTTGGCATATCAATTTTTTTGAAAGAAGAGTGGGCAACAATAACAGCATCCCAGTCATTGGTGGCTACTCGGCTGAAGAAGCGCTCTCGGTTTTGCTTTAAGAAATCTTCTTTTGTGGCCACAAGGATATTGGCGTCGGGATATAATCGGTAAAACTCATCTCGCCATTGATAAACAAGGTGATTGGGGACAACAATCATGGGCTTATTAAATAATCCCATGCGTTTTGATTCTTTCACCATAGCGGTTGCCGCTAAAGTTTTACCTGCTCCCACCACATGGTCAAAAAGTGCCGTTCCTTCTTGCATGGCTCTCCAAACCGCATTTTTTTGGTGTGAGCGCAAAGAAATGGATTCGGAAGCACCCACCAATTCCACATGACTGCCATCGTACTTGGGCACAACATGGGTATTGAATTTGTCGTTATAGACTTTGGAAAGCTTTGCACGCCTTTCATCGTCTTTCCAAATCCAATCGTTAAAAGCTTGCTCGATACTTTTGGCTTTTTGCATAGCAACGGCAGTGGCTTCTTGATCGATTTCTTTAATCATTTTTCCGAAATCATCACGACCCAGTTCTTTTTCAACTTTGATGGGTCTGTTGGTCAATATGCTTTGAATGAGGTCATCGGCATGATAGTTGGGTGTTCCCCAAATTTCTCTGTTGGCCGCAAAATCTCTTATTTGTATTTTTGCGTCCCATTTCCCAAGGAGTGGGATATAATCCAGCTGAGTTGAAAATTCATTGAGTTGACCAATTTCATCACGAATAAATTGCAAAACATCACTGGGCGGTACCCATGAAGAACCAAGGCGCACGCCAATGTCTACCGCTTCAATATCCATAGGGATAACTTCTTTTAGGGCGGTCACATTGGTATGATATTTATCGGGTTGGGCTTCGGCATATTTTTCGGCTATGGCTAATTTTTCTTTCACGTTCCCCGTAAGATATTTATCTTTTATTTCCCATAATTGTGAAGTAGGGTTGAGGAAAACAAGGCGTTCATTTTGAAGTTCACTTTGCACATTTTCCGCGGAACTGTTCACCAGTGAAGCAATTCTCGCAAAATCAACCATTCCTTTTTCTCGTAAACAAATGGCCAAAGCGTCCTTTGCATTATCTGCATGCGTAGCTTCTTCAATAGGGCGTAAAACTCGTTTGAAAAAAATATCGGACTTCGTTGCAGATGGTTCTTTATGGATACGACCGCTTTTCTCTGCTTGTTCTTTGGAAATACCCTTGTCGTAATTTTTTTCAAGGGATTGTATCAAAGAACTTTCGGGGTCAAACTTAAAAAGACTTTTGTTGATAGTCGAATTGAGAAAACCAAAGCTTTTTTGAAATTGATCGTATCGAGCATTAAGCAAACGTCTTTTATCTTCGATAACGGTGTCCGCTTCATTGGATTTTTCTAAATTGATAAGGGTTCGTAAGGTGTCCCTGATTTCAATCATGCCGTTAATCCGATTAAAGGCACTTACACTTTTTGTTTCTACAGGTTTGAGCGTATCTTGTAAAAAGTCATCTTTTTCTTTTTCATATACTTTTTGTTGCCCCGGAACTATAACATAGGAGTTTGGCTTGAGGCTTTGGAAGTATTCGGATCGGATAAAGTTTTGTTCTTTTTCTGTGCTACTTGATGCTTGTATTTTGTTTTCTTTGTTCACAATAGTCTTGTCAAACACATTGCGTGGCAAGGCTTGCAAAGCATTGATGATGGACATATCAAGTATTTGTTTTTCTGGGGGAACACACTTTAGCTCTTCCCCAAACTGTCCGCTTGTGTATTCCATTTTACCGAGGATTTGTTCGGGATGGTCGATAAAATATTTGTTGTAATAGGCAGGCATGTTGGCTTGGCTTTGCTGATCGAAAACATATTGTTGTTCCACGCGGGTCATGTCATAGCCACGAGTAATGCCTTGCTCTTTTTCAAGGGCAGTCTTTTTCTGTAAGAAAACAATATCCGTGGTGACATCCGTCAAGGCGTTTTCTTTAAAAGCAGTGTGGGGGAGACGCACTGCTCCCAAGAAGTGAGAGTTTTCAGCAATATAATCACGATGTTGACCATTATGGGAGTCCATAAAATAACGACTGACCACAAAAGCCCCAACGCCTCCTTCTTTAGCACAATCCATTGACTTAGCGATGAAGTAGTTATGGATGGAAAAGTCGTTCAAATGGGGATTATTTCTGTCAAAAAGTTTTTGATTTCCAAAAGGGGGATTACCGATGGTCACGTCAAAAATCGAGCTACCAAAATCTAAATCTTGATAGCTCGCTTGGATATTATGTTCTTTGGGATAGAGGTAGTCGAGAATTTTTGCGGAAAGAGGGTCTTGCTCTACTGTGTAAAAATCGGCTTTGAAGGTTTCGGGCTTCAAACCTATAAAATGTCCGATACCTGCGGACGGTTCAAGGATTTTTAAGTTATCGGCTTGGTTCACGCCAATTCTTGCAAGTCCTCGATACATACCGTCAATTATGGTTGCCGATGTGAAATGAGCGTCTTGAGTGGAACGCCTTGCTTTCTCGTAATCTTCTTGAGAAAGAAGGCCTTTGAGTTCTTTATATTCCTTTTCCCATGTAGTGTTGTCCTTATCAAAGGCTTGAGCTAATCCGCCCCATCCCACGTATCTTGCAAGAATTTTTTGTTCACCGTCAGAGGCAAATTTGGCGTTTCTATGGTTTAAGTCATTGAGTGTTTTTATTGCTTGAATATTGTCCTGGAACTTTGTTTTTGCCCCACCTGTACCGAGAGCAGTTGGATCCAGTCGGAAATTTTTAGGGTTTACTCCAGTTCTGTCTCTATCCCTATCATCTGGAAGATTTCCCACTTGGAGTGCCCCATCAACTCTAGGTCGTTGTACTCCTCCGAATCCATCGCTTTCTCTTCCAGTTTCGCCTGAACGCACAGGCGTTGGAGTAGAAAGAGGTAACCCGATTGCTCCAGTTGAAGAAGCTTCTCGGGGCTGTTGAGTGCCCACCTGTCCAAAATCCATGAGTGAATGACTGTACGTCCGTCTATCGAAAAGAGAGCGCTTATTGTCTTCTGACTGAGAAGACTGCGTGCTATGTCTAGGGGTGCTGTTTGTTTGTCGAGAGCCATATAAAATCTCCTCAAGTAAATTGTTTTCTTTTGTGTTTTCTGCGTGTAACTCATGTTGAGTGTGTTCTATTTTTGCAATATCGTCAAAAAGACTTAATTGCCCCGGAACAAGTGAAGTTTTTCTTCTTGCCATTTATAGATCCTTTATACAAAGTAATTACAAAAAAGTCTAGGCTTTTTTGTAATTACTTTTTACAGGCTTTTTTGGAAACGTAAATAGGGCATTTGAGAGAGCCCGAATGATTTTCCAAAAAGGTGTACCTTTTTGGAAATTATAGGAGAGTTTTATTATTAAGACCGTTATCGATAATTTGCACAATCTTTGCTTGTGCTTCTTTGTCGCCTTTACGTGCGGCTTTGGCAATGGGGATAACTTTTTCCAATTGTGAAGCTGTAAAGTCGCAAGCGGTGAAGCGAATACCTTCGATAACAAAAGTCGGGGTATAACTTAAAATTGTGGTGGAGTATTGATTGTCTCTTTCGATGGTTGATTTGACTTTATCAATATGAGGCTTGAATTGTTCGGGAGTCATCACAAGAGAATTGAGAGCATTCATCACCGGCAACTGATAGGGTTTTGAAATGCCACCTTGTGGATAAACGTCTTTCCAAAAATTATTGGCCGCATTGGCATTAATCTGTAAGAGTGCCTCGTAGGTTAAAGCTTTTGGCATTGAGCCTTGCCCAATAGAGGGGGTGTGTCTGATAATAATACATGCGTCTTTGTTTTCCCGTTGGAACTCAACAATATCTTGCACTCGACAATACGGACATTCAAAATCAACCCAATAATCTATTTTCACTTTTCCGTCGGGCTTTGAGCCATCGAGACAAAGCCTGTTATTTCCTGCCATTTGAATTGGGGAAACAATATCTTGCTGTACTTCGTTCATGGCTTTGGCCTTTGTGTTTGCATGGGCAAGATTTGCAAACACAAGAAGTTGAAGGGTAATAAGGGCAGTGGATAAAAGTTTGTTCATGGAAACTCCTGTCTATATTTAAAGGTTAAAATTACACAATTTTACATTGAATAAGTTGTGGCACTCGTAGTTGAGCGTTTTCAAGATTGGGATTTGCAAAAAAAGTTGCACCGGCAACGACGTCACCATTAAAGATAAAGTGCGCTTCCCCTTGTATTTGCTCTTGTAAGTCTCTGAGGTGCAAGCGATCTTCTTTTTCCACCGTGGTGTTTAAGCTATCTCGATAGGAACTGAGTTCTTCATTTTTATCTATGGTAAAGCCCGAAGTGCGGACAATAGTGCTTTGACCTGCAAGATTTTTTGCCAGTTCAAAGGTTTTCTCCGCATCTTGCAATTTCATAAAGATCTTTATGGTGGTATTTGCCACCATTTGTTGAGCGCCTTTTTTATCCGCCTCCAAAATGCCTGCATAATCTTGGCTTGCGATAATTGCGGCAATGCCAAGACCACGCCCTTGCGTCAATACAATTTCAAAGCCCGGTGTTACAATGGCTGCGTATTCGTCAACAATGACCAAGAAAGGTCCGATACCGGTGGAATGGGTCGGCAAAGATTCCAAAACATCTTTGGCATCTCCTTCAATGATAGAACCAAGACCGACGGCACAAGCGGTTTTTATGGCACTCAGGCTTATTTTTCCGAGGCTTGCCAACTCTTGAGGGGATTTTTCAAGGGCAGGGATAAGCACAACCAAAATTCTTTGTTGCATAATCACATCGGAAAAATCGACTTCACCGTCATCCGCTCCATAAATATGGGAATAGGTATCTGTCAAACTGGAAAGCGCTTTACCGAAATAGGCTTGTGCATAGCCGAATTGTTCCGTAAAACTTTCGGGTTGTTCATCTACGCTTTTTCCTTTTATCCATCCCGATGTGCCAAGTGCGGCATGGATGGAGGCTTGGGCGTGAGGGGACAGGTTTGGGTTCATGGCAAGCTTGACGCATTCACGAATTTGAAGCATTTGCCGAATTTTAGAAGTGGAAATTTTGACGAGTCCCTTATCTCGTAAATCAACAAGCGCATACATCACCCCTGAAATAAGGTTTTGTGCTTTGTCCGCAAAAATAGCATTGTCTCCTTCACTGGCAGGCATAAGAGAAACAAGAAGTTGCGTCAGAGATTCGGCCGAGCCTATGGTGAAAGGATTGGTAGTATTGGAAAATCTGTTTGGGGATTTTCCTTTTGATTTCCCTGATGTTCCGTAATTGATAACCCTGTAGTCATCATCTCTGCCCATAAATCTGGCTAATTGCCAAATCTGTACGGCTAATTTGGGGCTGGCCTTGGGGTCAATATAAAAAAGCCCGGATCCTGTCGATAAGGGATTGAAAGCCATAGAAACAAGGGTTTCCGTTTTACCCGAACCTGTTGTTCCAAAGATTAAAGCATGGGTGAGTATGTCTTCCTTTTTTAGCCATAGCTCTTCTTGTGTTAAGGAATTTCCGACAAAAAAACTTCCTTGCGGTTTGGAAAAGCCTTTCCTTCCCGGCTTTGGGTCGCTTCGGTCGACTCCCACCGTGCCAAGGGGCATTCTAAAAGGCAGGCGTTCAAAACGAGCCGTAGTCAAACGTAAAATAAAAAAGAATGTTCCCAGAATGAGCCCCGGTAAAGCAAAGGCAGGAAAAATAAAAATAATGGGAATGAAAGAGAAAATCATAAAGATTTGAAAAGCACTATCGGCAAGGCCTGCTCTTACTCTTTCGGGAAAGGTACGAACATCACGATGAAGTTTATTTCTGTTTATCTCGTGGTTATCGCTTACCCCTCTTAATATTCTTCTACTCATTAGACACACTCCCCTCAAGCCAACCTTGTGAAGCCAAGGTATTCTCCATAAAAAGGTGAGCGTCTTCCCATGAAAAATCATCAAGAGTTTTTTCTGCTCTTTCTTCTGCGTTGTAGTGAAGCCATGGAGCCAAGGCTTCCGACCATGCAACTTGACCACCGCATTGATGCAAAGCATACCAAAGGGGGCGGTCGATGGGTCTGACAAATAAAAATTGACTGGGAGCCAAAATTCCTTTTTTACGAGCAAAATAAAGAAGAGACATTATCCACGGTAACTCGAAGCTTGAATGCCTTACAATAAGCTTGGAGTGGGTTTGGCCGTACTTGTCATAGTTTTTTTTGATAAAGGAAAGAAATTCTTTATCGCTAAAACATTTGCATGTTGCGCTTTTTTCATCTTCAACAAAAGATAAGGAACATGTATTCAAAATACTGAGTGCAGTTTCTTTGTCGTCATTGCCGTAGGCTAAAAAGGCTGTGACCAAAGCTTGTCTTAAAATAGGTAATTCGTGAAACGCTCTTTTTTTGTGGCCAAGTTGAGCCGTGAATACATCTTGGCAATTATTTTTTTGTAAGAGCATTTTGCCGTACGCAGGTAAATCCATATTTGCTATGCCGTGTTTAAAACTTGCTTCCCAAGGAATTTCTTTGCCGTCGGCATAGTTGACAAGCTGATGTTCCACACAAAACTGAGCCGGCGTGCGAGCAATTTGCCATAAGCCTAAATCGTAGCTTTCAATAGTTTGCAGTGCTTTTCCCTTACCGACAACAGGGTAGATGCAAGGAAAAAAGTTTTGGTTATGTTTAGCCAAAGAATCCATGCTAAATTTTCGGTAAAGTAAGGATTTTTTGTTGAGGCATAGGGCAATTGTGCCCATCAAGGCTAAGAGCACCGCAAAAGGATATTTTACCCACGTTCCTGTATAGGCTAAAACGAGATAAACTTCGTTCCATGACATATGTGAAGGTGCCATGGCTTGTATGGTTAAATAGTTTTCAATGGCTTTGTCCGAAAAATGCGTAAAAAAGCCAATATGAAAAAGGCTGACTTTAAGTATCATGGTATTACAAAGTTCTTTATTGGTGTTGTAAAGCGTTGGGAAAAATACAAAAAACACTAAGAAAAGGGCTAATGCCAAGCATAAAATAGGATTGTCGGTCGGTCTGCTTTCCACGTTTACCTCACATCGTTCACATAGGCTAATAAGTTATCAATAGAGTTTTGCGTGTCTTGCAGATACATGACATTTTGAAAAACCTTTTGTATATATGTGTGGTTATATCTTGGATTTCTTGAATGATAGTTTCCGATAGCTTGCCAAATATCGTTGGTTTCTGACAAATGGCCTGCAAGCAACCAGGCCGCAATGTTTGCGTTTACTTTGGCATCTGATAAAATGGAAGTAGGCGCTAAGCCTTTGGCCAGTAGGTTATTGATATGGATAGTGTTTATTTGAAACGGCCCCATGTCCCAAGTTTTATTGTGATTTTGCACAGCCTGCCCTATTTTTCCTTTCTCTGTGGCCAAAATACCGAGAAGTGCCCATAGGGGAACATGATGCACTGTTGAAACTTCGCAGAGGGTTTCAATATCCAAGAAATTTGCATGGTTGACCGTTACACTTGGACGAGCGTGCGCATCATTAAAGATAAAACAACATAAAAGAAGAACGAGTGTGTGAATCATCTTAAATTCCCCAACAAGTCGCTAACCACTTTATCGGGAGACATCACCACGGAAAAAACAGGATTGTTGTCAATTACTTCATCTTTAAGGTTAGTAATTTTATCCCTGGCGTTATTAATGGCGCTTTGAAGCATGGAGTCTGCCTTTGAGCACACTTGCTCCATGACGCTGTCTAAGGAAGGTAAAGAAACCCCCATGGAAAAAATATCACCGAGGTTTTCTATACTGCCAAGGCATGCCGCTCTTTCCCTTGAATCGCTTGGTTGACCGACCGCCGTGTCATACATATCGGTAATAAAGTCAGCATGTTTTTTCTTTGCTTGTTCGACAACAGAGTCTTCGGGGCAACCGGCGGCGGCTTGAGCTTCATCGCACTGAAAGAAGCAAGATGCCAAACAAAGAACTATAAAGAGGTATTTCATAATTATCCAACTTTTGGGCGTGAATGTGCACTTGAAACCATATCTATGGCGTTATTAAGGGTAGCGATGGCGTTTCTAACATCTTCACTATTACCGAGGTGCTGTAGAAAATTTTGATTATTTATCAAGGTACGAACGTTATCAAAATCTACTTTATTTAAGGCCGTGGAATCTTGTTTTGAGTAAAGAGAGAATAAGCTTTCGTTGGCAGGGTTATCCGATGTGGTATACCAAGACACGGCCTTGCTGTCCCATTTAGCTCCAAGCGCCTTGGCGTCGTCCTTTTCTTCTCGAGGGACATTGAGATAAATCTTTTCCGGAACATTATGTGTTTCTTCCGTTTGCTTGTTAGGCCATTTGGAAAACAGTTCTTGGTTATTGGGATTGTCAGCGGTGGTGTACCAAGCCTTTTGATTGTTGTCCCACTTTGCTCCAAGAGCTTTGGCTTCATCTTTTTCTTCAATGGGAACACTCAGAAAAATTTTATTTTGTTGAAGATTCTCATTGAGTTGCCATTTTTCAAAAAGCTTTTCTTTATGGGGATTGTCGTCGGTGGTGTACCAAGATTTTTCATTATTATCCCATTTTGCCCCAAGGCTTTTGGCATCGTCCTTTTCTTCTTTGGGGATATTGAGATAAATTTTAATCACAACGGCGTGGCTGGTGTTGTGTTCTAGCTCTGCGTGTAGTGAGGGCGTTTTTTGCGTGGCTTTGGCATATCTTTCTTGATGATGTTGTACGTTTTGTTCATCGTTTTGCATGTTTATTTCCTTTTTATAATGGTTACCAGCGACATCTTTTTCTGATAATTGCTTCATTTATGCGTGTTCTTCTTTTTTTACCATTGAGAACAAAGAGCTTGAGAAAGCGAAGCCCGACTAAGGCATTAAGACCGCGTTTTTCAAGGAAAATAAGAACGGCTATACAGAGGAAGGCAAGGGCGAGCGTCCAATATGCCCAGTGCAAAATAAAAAGCATGATGGGGAATATTGCCCTTGCATCCAAGAAAAAGAGTTTGGGGTAAATAACGGAGTTACGCCATAAGAGTTGGGCTTGCATTATAAATCATCTCCATAGGGATAATCGGAGTTTGCAATGGAAAACATTTCATCCATTCCCGAATTATTGCCCATGGCCTCGTCCGGTGTTCCGTCTTTAGGTCGTGGCAGACGCATGTGAAGTTTTATTTTTCCGCTTTGGGGTTCGGGTAAGGGCAGAAGGTCAAGCAGTACATTATAAGAGCCGTCTTTTTCATTTTGAAAAGCGGTGCCGATGCGTGTCCAATGTGATTTTGGTTCATTGTTATGCGTGTAATTACGAATGTGAAATACTTCTAAAAAGTCTTTTGCCATGAGTTACTTCCTTAATTTATGATTGTTTTCGTTCGGCCAAAATGGCGTAATAGTCGTGTTCCAGTAAGTCGCCTTGATGAAATGCATGTTCCGCCGCTTTTTGGATTGTCTGCCCGTGGAGGAAGAGTTGTTCTTCGGTTTTTTCAATTAAATCCTCTATGGCGGTTCTGAGAAGAATTTCTCTGATTTCGGGTGTGAAAGCTAAAAATTCACGCAAAGCAATCCGTCCGCCTTTAGGATTTGGAAGCAGGCGCTGGGAGATGATAAGCCGTAAAGACGATATAAGGGTTGCGCTGATTTGTCTTTGTTCAGCATAGGGAAACACATTCAAAATTCTTGATATTGTTTCGGGGACTGAACGAGTATGCACGGTTGAATAAGCGGCAACCCCAATTTCAGCAGACTCAATCATGCCCCTAAGTGTTTCAGGGTCTCGTGATTCACCGATAAGCACCACATCGGGGGCAGAGCGTGTCGAGTTTCTTACAGCACTTGAAAAATCTTCAAAGTGAAAGGGGATGTTACTTTGTGTTACCGGGCCGTTAGGATTTTTTATGGTCGATAAATCGCTTTCAATTGGCGATTCATAGGTGAGAACATGCCTACCGCCGATTTCTATAATTTCACGCAAGATGCCCGAAAGGGTAGTGGACTTACCGCTGCCCATCACTCCCGTTACCAAAACAAGACCGTTGTTTGGAAAAGCATTTTCCAAGATTTCACGTTCAAGATTTAATTTTGAAATATAAGCAGGTTCGGGAGCAACCACACGGAAAATAATCCTTACTCCTGTAATATAGCCGTAGGCAATGGGGCTTGCATTACCACGAAAACGGTGACGCACTCCTCGAGTTTCTTCCACATGGTATGCAAAATCATAATCTTTCTTACCCGATTGTAAGGCCGCACCGATGGACTTATTATTGGTGAATGATTCAAGAGCATAAATAAGGTCATCTAAGCTGATAGTGCGTTCGGAAATTTTGATCCATGTGCCATGCACACGCATCCATGCAAAATTCCCCGAACTGAGGCTTAAGTCGCTCATGCCTTGTTTTGTTCCCCAAAGTAAAAGGGCGTCGAAGTCTTTTGCCGACCAACGAATTTTCGGTTCTTCATTATATATCAAGACACATCCCTCTTTATTTGTTAGGTGATTGAAATCTTGAGGGTTGCGTAATGCGGAAAACTTTCTGCTCCAAAAACATCTTATTAGCAGTGATATTGGTGCTCGCAGGTGATGACGACATGGTGAACTGTGAAAGATAATTTTGTGCGACCAAAATATGATAAAGCGTTATACCCTTATAATCACGCACAAGTCGGCCAAGGTTTGCGCTAAAAAGTTCATTTGCTTTTATAATGCCGTCCTTCCATGCTTCACGGATGGCAACTTGCCATAAAATCATTTCTTTAGGATTTTGAGGGAGAACAGCGGGATTTGGTTGTTCGGGTTCTGGAAAAGCATTCACCATCATGTATACTCGCCAGTTGGGAATATTGGACACATATTTAGCTTTCTCTAGAATTTCATAGGTGGTTTTTGAAGTCGTTACCAAATTATTATTTTCAATACGCATGGCATCATCGGCCTTTGTCAAAATAGGAGGCATGACCATTATTTTTTGGTCGCTTACCATCAGGAGAGGAACAAAATTAAAGGCTGTGTCAAGCAAATGAGCATAGCGGTCTGCCTCGCGTAACAGTTGTTCATAGCGCCATTTCATAGCCGTTTGTATGGCAACAAGTTGAGCGGCATCTTTAATGGCTTGGGGACGTAGCAAGTTGACAGTGCTTTGTACAACATAGGAATTTTTCAAGCTCAGTAGCTTTTTCAATTCTGTAGGATCTGATTTTTCACCCTTGAGTTTTTGCGTATCGCTATTAATGATAATTACATAAGGTTCGGGAACAGTAACAAGAGCGTTGCCGATTTCGCTTTGTTTGTCGCTTGGCTTGGTAGCCTCCTTTTCCTCTAACTGTTGAGAAGGTACGGAATTGGCTTGTTCAAGCGGTGCTTTTTTTGCGCAAGCCGTGGCCATAACACTCAAACAAAGCAAGGCAAGACAAAGTTTTTTCTGTAAAAAATTCATTGTCAGCTCCTTAGTTTGAGGGATAAGCAAGGGTGATAATTTGGCTTATGGTATCAACTTTTAGGTAGGCTTTAGGTTGGATTTGCAAGGCAATATCTTCTAAAATCTCGTAAGCCGATGTTGATTTTGCATGGACAACGACAGGGATTTCTTGGGCGGTTGTGCCGATTTGTCTAAAGCCGTACCCAACATTGAGACAAATGCTTTTGATAATATCGGTTGCCGAGCCTGTCCATTGTGAATCAAGTTTTTGACCAAGTTTTGGATCGGGTGGGGGAATAAGTACATTCACCCCTTTTCCTCTCAGTTCCGATAGGGTTGCAAGTTCGGAATGAGCTTGTTCTATGGCTTTTCCAAGTTGTTGTTCCACAAATTCATTAATCGGTAAATCGTGTTCCATCTCAGTAGATTTGTTACGTTTACCCGAGCAAGCAACGGCACTTAATGTTAATGTGGCAAGTAGTAATAGTTTGAAACTATTCGAAAAGTTCATGTTTCCTCCAAGTAGGATTTGAAATATTTTTATTTTTTATATGAGGGGGTTGTGTCTTTTATTTTATCTCTTTTCTTTTGCAAAACAGGAAATCCAAGATATTGCCAATAGCTTATAAAGTGTTTGTTCTTTAGAACAAATTTGCGCCATAAAGTGGTGCTGATTCCAAAAAATACACAGAGCAAAAGCAGTGCACCGAGGAAGAAGGATTTATCGAGAAAGAGAATCACAGCTATCAAAAGGACAAATATATATAAGTAGACTCTGGCCGTTAAATCTTTACAAACCTGTGCAATTTCATTTTCTGTTATTCCCCATTTACGGAGAACCACAGTGAAATTTCTATTCAATATATCTTGGTTTGTCTTTCTGCCACGGAGTAAATTGTTGAATCTGTGTCGTAGCACGGTGTTTGCTTGAACGATATTTTCTGTTGTATCGTTCGTTTTTATTTGAAAAAAAGATTTTATTTTTTTAAACATGTGAGCTCCGATTATTGGGCATGAAAGTATTATTTCAGTTTGTCTTCATTTGGACTGTTTGCATTTCTTCTAAATCCAAATTTCAACCCAACTTGGGAAGCACCGGGTTTTACAGATGTGAGCACATTGGTACTGCTTGAAAACGCTCCTTTGGCAACATCAATATCTCTGTCTTCACCAAGCGAATGAAGCTGTTGGCCAATCCAGTTACTGACATTGTCGGGAAGCCAGGTAATAAGACCAAAAATTTTATTGGCGGACATAACGATTATTGTTCCGATAATAACAATAAAACAAATGGTTCCGATAAGGCCGTCTGCATAATCGGGGAGAGTATTAAAGACAAAAGAAAAAATAGTTCCCAAAAACATACCGATTGCGTTAATCATTGTGACTGCAATAAAAAAGCCTGCGACCATAAGAGAGGGGCGTATAACGATAGCAAAAAGAAGAAAGTAGCCCCGTCTTGCGTGGTTGCCTGCAAAACCATCCCCATCGGGCAAGGCATGCGCAACAACCCAAAGAGGGGCTGCAATCAGAGCTTCGATTACCAAAATAAGCCATCCCAAAATGCCGGCCATCCAACGAATAAAAGGAATGGCAGGCAACCAGAAAGCCAAGTAAATCCCGTATAAAAAAAGTGGAGTACACATAGCAAACAAGCCGAAACTTGCGGCTGCTTGACCAAATGGGCCGGAAAAAACGGATACTGTGAAGATAAAGGTAAATAATCCCGTAGCGATATTAACCATGATGTTTCCAACGTCGGACAAGAACATTACAGGGTCATTGGTTGTTAGCTTTGTAACAATATACGGAATTGAAATTTCTCCCAAATGTTCGGTAAGATATCCAAAAATCCCAGACCAAAACCCCTCACTTTCACTGTACGTATTTAAGTCTGCAACTTCTTTTTGGGGACTGTATGCACTGGCGACATAATTGTTTACTCTTTTGACTATAGCCCCACCTTCGGGAAGTCGGTGAACATATCTGTGGAAATCATCTTCGGCATTGAGGTAAACACTGCTTTCGATGTTGGCGTTCATGAGTGATTTTGTTTCTTGATTAATCCAAGATATTGCCCAGTAGGTTGCTCCTGCCACCACCCAACCGAAATCGTCGGTTACTTCTTTATAAGAGGTCAATTTATGTTTAAAATTTTGGTCGGTATTAATATACTCGTTGACAGCCGTTAAAGTGTCTGCGGATAGCTGTTTTTCGCTTGTATCCAGAAAATTGGGAGTTATATGGTCAATCGACCACTTGGGGGTCGCTAAAAAAGAGGCAGGTATCATGAGAGTTCTGATAGTATTGGTAATCGCCTCTTTTTTCTTCTGACATAACTTCATAGCTTGTTCATTTTCAGATAAACAATGAACTTTGATTTGTCCTATGGTATCGTACGATCTTCCTTTGGGGCCGCTAAAAGTATATCTCCAGTATCCTGTACTTTTTTTGAATGTTCCCAACCATTTTGTATGATGGACATATTTCCAGTTGTCGGGACTGCCGATTTGTAATTGTTCGGCTTTACGCTCATTTTTAAGGTATGCTTGTAACGCTAAGCTTTTTACAATGTCGTTATTAACATTTCTCAGATGCTCATTGTATGTCAGAGGTTGAACTTCAAATTCTCCCGTATGTTTTACATAGAAATTATTGCCCAAGGCATAAACATGGTTACTCAAAGTTATTGACCCGCCAATGCAAGCTAAGATAACAACTTGGAATAAGGAAAGGCCTTTGAAAATGGGCGCCAGACTTGCGACAGATAAGACAAAGCGTACAGGCATCCAAAATGCGTTATATTTTTTCCCCATAGGGGAACCTTCATGGGCTGTACCCACGACAGCAATAACGGTCGTAAAAATAAAAAGTCCGGCAATTACTGCCAAGGCAATGGCATTAAACGTTTCAAAAATTTGAAACATTAAATTTGTGCTTGTACCGTCTGCTCCTGCCAGTGAACCCGTGCCCCATTCCGACCAGTTCAGGCCGAATAAATTATCAAGCAGTAATTTACTTTGATCGTTGGCAGGTAAAGCTAATGTAGTTGGTAATGGCATACTTCATCCCTGCTTAATAATCTTGTGAAATCATATTTTGATAAACGTCTTTTGCTTCGGTGTCCTTGTCTAAAGCCTTGATGTATTGTAAAGACGCAAGGACAACCAATCGATTGAGAAGTTCGTTATTTTTACGCTGTATTTCAAGGTGAAGTGCGTCAATAAAAAGTTGTTCACGGGCAACAGCGATTTCTGTCATCTTACTTAAATTGGCTACCCAGTTGGGATTTGCACTTCGTAGCTGTGACAACAGAGCAAAGAGTCCAGCCTGAGACATTTTACCGTTCACCAAGCCGGGAACTTCCCCTGTTCCGCCTGCGTTTTTCCATTGTTCTTGTGCCCATGCGGTTACATCGGTAGGAAGAGTGGGAGAGTGGAAAGCCACATTATGATTGAGCGCATCCATGGCAAGAGCTCGTTGACCCTCTTCTCGAGTACGAGCTACTGTATAGTTTTCACCTGCGAGGGTTTTTGCTTGTTCCTCTGTAGGCACAGGAAGCGGAAAAGGATGGGCAATGGTTTTAATGGTTTCATTGGCTTTGGTCACCTCTTCGGCCGTAAGGGTATGGTTGACTGGTGACATGGAAGTTACCATTTCTTCAATTTTTGGATGATTATCTGCAAGAATTCGTTCAATAAATTCAATAGAAGATGAATTTGGGTTATTGCTGTAATTGATTTGCTTTTCACGCAAACCGCTGTGTAAAATTTCTGAGGCTTGTTCGGCAATTTGCATGCCTGCGCCAACATTGGAACCACCGCAAAGAAGTTCCGATTGTGAGGTGTCGCCATAAATTTCTTCAACTCTGATGAGTTCTTCGGCCACAGAGGTTGATTTGACGGTTTGATGTATATCTTCTTTGAGTAACTGAATGGCCGAAACAATACTTTTGGTTTGGGTTTGTAACGTACCGATAATATTTCTGGCCGCATTATTGATTTCTACTTTGAGCATTTCGGCTTGCATATCGGTATTGGCATTAATTTGACTGACTGCCTGTGATGTATGGTTTGCAACGATGGCGTTGACTGAACCACAGTTACATCCGGCGGCGTATACCGAGGGTGAAATCGAAAGTAAAGCCAGCGTAAACCATAGTGTATTTCTCATGTTAACCTACCAATTCTTCTACAATGTTATTAATAATATTCACAGGCGCGTCTTCAGCCATTGAGGAGTCACCCACCAAGGATTTTCTTCTTTCCACTTCACTTTTTGCAGAACCACCGGGGAATTTTTCGGCCAAGATTTTTAGCGCTTTTGTTGCAGAAAAAAGTTTATAAAGTTTATTGCGGATACTGACATCTTCGGTTGTGGTGGAAAATGCCCAAAGCGCATGGGAAGAAATGGTTAGGGATAAAATAAGTTGTGAAAGCCCGTTGCCTGTTCGGAATAGACCCACAAAGTTCGAACCTGCCGCCCCCGGTTTTCCAAGTCGATCGAGAGCGTGCGTGCAAGCACCGTTGAGTCCAAAACGTTGTTGCAACATTTTTATATTTTCCGTTGTACCGCTCCCCAAAACGGTGATGGTCGTGGCAAGTTCAATGATAATATCGGGTAAATCTTCTATAGATTGGGTATACAAACCGATGCTCAAGTTCCATTTACGGCTTTCCCTTGACATGGTAGACAAGTCTGCTTGTAATTGTCCTGCCACCGAAGTATTTTGGGTTACACGATGGGCTTCGTCATAGCAAAAGCGCTTTGGATCTTCTCGTATAGCTTCGATACGTTGAGCGTGATAATTTTGATATAAGCTTGGCATAAGCTTCACATCTTCGGGCATAAGGAAAAAGCGTGCGCCTAAAATGTGACGGGCAAGCATATACATGATGGCTGCTTGCCTGTCGGAAGTTGCACCCCCACGAGGTGCGACTTCATCAAGATCAAGACTGACAATTTGTGCGTCACCCAAATCAAACTGCGTAGGCTCTTTCAATACAATATAGGCTTCAATGGCATCGATAAGAGAGCGCCAAACATTTCTGCGCATGTCATCGGTATAAGTGCTTGTAATGCCGACATTTTGGTTTATTTGTGCTACCACATCACCGAGTAAAGGCACTGCATAACGTTGTGCCATGGTCGCTTCGTGGAAATAGCCGTGTGTAAAGAGATAGTCCACAATTTCCCACCATGTGGTGGACATATCTATGGGCATATTTATGTCAGACAGTAAGGTGTCTATTTCAAAATTTACATTTCGACGATAGAGTTTTGCACTCGATCCCATGAGTTCTTCATAGGCTAAATCTATCGCCCTACGCAAAAGACCGGGGACACCGTCGGCAGGAGCATTTTCTGTGAGCGGTGTGGCCAAAAGAGACAGAAAATTCACCAAAAAAGCCAAATGAGAGGGCAAAGGCTTTCGATTTCCAAGCGGTAAATCAAAAGGATTTATCGAATAATCGGAAGTCATACGCAAGCGGTGGTAGGCCGCCAAATACTTTTTGTTTTCAGGCAATGATTCTTTTATCAAAGTAATCAATCCTGAACTGGACGGGCCGACATCAATAATAGAAACCCATGGCATTCTTGAAAGCCCGGGTTGAAAAATAAAAGCAAAGTTGAAAGCGTTGAGAAATACAGATTTCCCCCCGCCCATGGGAGCAACTCCCAAATCTATCCATGCTGTTTGTTCAGAAGAATTTGGCAAAAAGGGAATGATTTTTCCGTCCTGAGTACGGAAAATCAAAGACCCGTCCCTCCAAGGGGAAGCGGAGCGGAAAGGCAACATGCCGATAGCTTCTTCCAACGGTGCAATGGTAACAGGGGAGGGCGCCGTGGGCATAAGAGCAGGAACGGTTGCCGATATGCCATAAAGAGGGTCTCCTATAATTTCCGAAACGTCACAGGTTCCCCATCCTTGCACAGCTTTGGCAAGCTCCGAGTTTCTGCGTTTTATTTCTTTTTTTGCTTCATCAAGGCTGCTTTCTTGTAAATCTACCCAAGTTGTGAAAGAAATTTGATAGTTGACACAACAAATCCCTTCAAGTTGTAAGGCTTTGAGATTATCGATGGCATTGTTCAGTTTTTTATTTTCAGCAGAAGTAAAGGAGAGAATGGACGCCAATATTGTGCGTAATCCACCGCTTGCATGGCCATGAGAAAGAAGAAATGAAATGCGATAAGGAATTCTGTCCTGCTTTCTTGCAATAATTCTGTAAAATTCTTGAAATGGCGTTGGACTTTGAGGCATAAACGTCATCATAAGAGGGCTATACAGCCTATCTCCTATGACCATAGTCGTTGAGTTGAACATTTCTCCTTCACGAGGAAAAAGTTGTGATTTCAAATCGGGATAATACGTATTTTCCAAAACACGCTTGGGAGAAGAATCCTCTTCTTTTGGGCGTATGTGGATTTTATCCCCCGGTAATAAAGCTGACCAGTCTTTTCCCGTTGAATGTGGTTCAATAAATGTGCGGATAATGCGTAAAGCATCACGAGCATTTATGGAAAAAGCGAGCAAATCAACGGATTTTAGGGCTTCAAGAACTCCTGTAACAAAGCCATGATGAAGTTCTATAATGGCACTGACACCACGATTGATTTGTTGAAAATATTCAAAATTTGGAACGGTAGCCGCTTTTTTATTTCTTTCAAGTATGGCTGATTTTCTTATGGATTCGGGAAGAATTTCAGGATGTGTCCAAAGTGTAAAATACATACTTTCCGTAGAGCAATACTGTTTGAGTTTATCTCTGCCCGAAATAAGCAAATCATCAATATCTACTCCTAAGTTTTTAGCGGAGTTTTGTATGGGTTCATAAAGCGCATTGAGCGCTCTGCTACTATCGGGATCGTATTCAAAAACAACTTGTATATGGTGGCCGTTTTGGCTTAAACTCGAATTGAGCTTTTCGGTCAACATTTCGACAATGGTAGTATATTCACTGACACCAATATGCTTTAGTGCGCCTTCAACCTTTATCAGTGAAACATAGCTTCCGTCATCCGCCACGAGGGCGTTATCTTCCACGGTTACAAGCCGACAATAGGAATAAATAGGCGTTCCAAAAACTTCTTCAAATGTTCTGAGAGTATTTCCGATGAAATTAAACATGGTTATCCTCTTTTCAGAACAAGTTGCTTAATAATAACACCACGAGGTGTAGTGATTGTGGATGCTCGTGACACAATAACTTCAGCCAGTAACTCTTGAGTAAGCTCTACACCGTCACTGGATTCATAGGAAAGCAAAACAGGAAACTCAATTTTCCATGCAAGAGCATTATCAATCATTCCCGAATTGGTGATAACAGGAGCTTGTTTAACAACTGTCGAAAGGTTAAGGCGTTTCTTTTGAATCATGTCCAAAATACCTGCGCTTGCCATTGACCGGGTAAAGCTTACAAAGGCCTCTTCGGAATAATTGGGACGAACGGCTTGCAATTTTTCACGCCAATCAAGAAAATCAAGGGAGATTGAAGTGGTAACAAGATTAGTTGTCCAATTAATCAAACCTTGTTCGGTAAGCACAGGCTGATTAAGAGGGGTGAGTTCAGACATCCGTAAATCGGGAGTAACGGCATAATATATCGGAGTAGGACGTGTTAGATAAAGGAATACTGAAAACATAATGGAAACAAGCAAACAAACACCTAACATAAAGGAAAATTTCATGGCTAGGTAATAATTTTTTTGGTACCATGCGATACCACCGAGAGGATTTTTAATGTCTACTTCTATTTCTAATTTTTGAGTTTGGTCAGAAGGAGAAACAGTAGGAACTTCTTCTTTGGTCGGATTGATTTTTGATTTATTTGTTTTGGTGAAAAGCCCCATACTTTTTCTCCTTGTAATGTTAAAGTCCTAAATCTTTCAAACCACCGGCAGCATTGTCAGTACCAAACATAGTGGCAGAACCTGCACCAAGAAGAGCAAAAAGGCCGAGTAAACCGGCGCCAATCATAATTTTTCTACCTCCGTCTGCGTATGTGGCGTTACCACGGCCATTGCCTGCGTTATACATATCAAAGCAACCCCAAACGGCGCTGCCGACACCACCTGTATACCCGAGGTATTCAACAGCCTTGGCTATACCTTTAGTGTTTTCGCTTATGGTTAAGCCCATTTGGCCAAAACCTTTTGCGGTAGTTGTACCTGTACCTGTCGTATCTGCTAAGCTAAGCTCAGGAAAAAGGCAGGTGACCGCTACAAAGAGGAAGCACACAGTATAGAGCCAAGCATTTTTTGAGGAAAAAGAATTTCCACGGGTTAGTAATAGTTTGTTCATTTTTTACCTTCTAACGTTTAGAGAATAATTTCGATATATGACTTAATGTCACCGCCTGCCGTATTGCCTATTGCGTATAAAAATTGCACTATATTGACAGCTAAAGTACCTCCTACTCCATGGGTTATGGCTTTTGGGAAATCTTTTGCCCTCTGGGGGGTGTCACGAAGAAAATTAATTCCTCGTATAATGGCGACTACTCCGATGAGCATAACTGCTCGAATGGCAAAAGTTATATATTCTGCGCTGTTTGGAGCCTCAGACGTATAAGATAAAAGGCTTGAGGCGCTTTTTTGTTGAAAGATGGACATGGAAATAGAATCCAAAAGAGCAGGAAAATTAAGGCACAAAACCGCAGCAATAAAAAGCCAGATGTAGTTGTTAGAGCTACGTTCTCGAGCACGGCTAAGCGCACTGAAAAACGAAGCGACTGCAAGCGTAATTCCGAGCACATAGCCCAGCATGCTGATAGTCGTCCACCAAGGGGTGAGGGTGCTTATGGCATTGGTTATGTAGCTCATATTATTTTCCTGTGTTTATAATCAAAATACCGATGGCTGAACCCATATCAAGATAAACCGTTGGAGGACGATTGAAGTTTTGTGTGAAAATCTCTCCTACTTTTTCCCCTACCTTGCCGGCGGCAATCCATGCTTGATCGGCTACGGAATAATTACTGAACACCATACTTCCCGTTGATTCACCAAAAACGTTGTCGACGCTTTCAGCACCGCTCATTTGTGTGGCTTCCCCAAAACCTTCAAGGAATGAAGCGGCAATAAGTCCGCCCCAACGGGAAAAGAAACGAGTATTCACACGGCTTGCCACAGAAGCTTCGGTGGTTTTGGGATCGATGGCATAGGCTTCTATAGGTGTTTCTGTTCCATCGAGTAAAACAGCGCGGTTAAATTGAATGACTAACCTTTTATCAAAACGTGCAAAGCTACCGATAAGTTTTGCTTTTTTATGCGTTCCCGAAACAATGGTAGCCATAACCACAGAGTTGACGTCGGAATTTATGGCAGTATCCACAATGGCATAAAGCAAGTCACCTGTCTTGAAAGTGTTCTCTTGTGGAGTAAGGTTTGTGTTTTCAGTTTGCGTATTTTGCTCACTTGCTTCGGTAGGGATTTCTGCAATATAAGCGATATTTCCTTGTCCTATTTGCGCTCCCAGTTGTTCATCAAGCAGAGCTATAGCTTCTGTCATGCGTTTCAATTCATCTTGGGTGAAGGTTATTCTTGGTTGAACAGGGGCTTTAACTTCTTCATTTTTAACCACGGTTGGTTCGGGAGCAGGTGTTGGCGTTGGTGCTGGCGCTTTGGGAACTTCCACAGGTTTTTGGCTTGTGGGAATGGAAAAATAAGATTCTCCGGTTTCTAAAGCCTTGTTTGCTTCGTTATCATCGTGCTTCTTGAGCATTTGATTGTATTCTTCAGAAGCATTACTGCTTGCCACTGCCCCTTCTACTCTTGTGGTGTTGGCCTCAGAAACATCAGACGACAACTGAACTTTGTCTTTGCTAAATACACTCAGCACAACAAAAGTAATGGCTAAGCATATAATCCCAAAAAGACCACCATATATAATCGCTCTACGACGCTTTTCATTGACATTCATGGCTTTACTCCAAATCAATGGTTTGAATAACGCCATTCACAGAAAGTAAAATGCGCTTATGGGATGCCGTCACTTCATAGCATTTAATATTTCCTGCTCCGTGAACTGAGGCTAACCAAGAGGGAAAAATGAGCAAATCTTGAGTGCGTATATAGAGCTTTTTTTTGTACTGCCAAATTTTCAAATTGGGTACTTTAGAGGAAAGCTTGAGAAGTTTTGCTTCTTGTGGCGGAACATGATCCAGTATGGAAAGCATTGTGGAGTTGACGGTTTCATCAAATTTTTCCACGATCGGCGCAACAGCTTTCGGCCCCATGTGGGCAAGTTTAACAAGCACCATGGAATCGCCTGAACGGGCAGAAGCTTTGATGTTGTCCGACTGTATGGCAATAATCATAGGAATATCTTTGTCTTTCAATGTAACAACGATGTTAGATGACACATTGGATTTCAGAGGCAGAATATTAATCAAATTACCGTCAGGGATTTCGGGCTTTAGGATTTGAAAGTTTGTAGGTGAGCCGTTGGTGAGTGAGGTTATTTCCCAAGGGCTTCCTGTGTTGTCATGGAAAACAATGGCTGTAACAGTGTTAGCCGTGGTGTGTACTGTGATAGGTTGTCTTCCCGGTTCCAGGGTGACTTGTACCATCCTTGTGCGAAGCTTGGGGATTGCAGGAGATAGGGCTTCGTCTTGTTGTTTGGAAAATTCCCTGAATTGCTTAATTTGCTCGTCGGACAAGGGCTTGAGCAGTTCAAGAGATTCTTCAAAAAGTAATTGAGCATTGCTTGTTTGACCGTTACCCCCATTTGTTTCTTGGGCATGGACAAAGCCTGATTGCCCCAAAACTAAAAGAGTAAGCGCGCAAAATGGGAAAAGCTTCATAATTGACCTTCTCGGTTAAAAATTCTTGGGTAGATTATGTTTTTTCACCATTCTGCATAGGGAGTCGTAGCACATAAGAACATTGTGCTCCTTTTGTAAGATTTGATGGATACAATTGATAGAGTAGCCTTCAAGGAGAAGACGAAGAATGAGTTCGGCATGCTTTCGGTATTCGGCTAAAACAACCCCGTGCGGAACGCGTTTTTTCTTGGGTGTATTCATAGTTATTCCTTTCATTGCATTACATTGCTTTGTTTGAGATAAGTTTGTTTTGCAAAAGATATTCATGGATGGTGGTGTCTTGCTTTTGGAACACTTGCAAGGGATTTCCTTGCGAGTAGTGGGAGATAAAAACAAACTTGGCCAAATGTTGATTGAGAGAATTATCGGCCTTGAACTGATTGGAAAATGCTTTCCACGCACGTTCCAATTTTTCTTGGGATTGCTTGGCTTGTGAACGAGTTAATCTTTCTTCTTGAAGGCGTTTACGGCTTTGTTCCACCGATTCAATGTGTACTTTTTCTTGAAGTGTTTCTTTAACTTTTTCCACGTTCATAAGTTCTTGAGGGGGAATATCTTCCCACCGTAAATCATAGAAAAAATTGTGTAGCAAAGGGATGTAGCGACCGCTTTCTCTTTCCCACTGAGGGCTTTTTCGGAAAATTGCCAAAGCATTTTTGAATATATGGAGGCTTGGAAGTTTTCTGTGCTTCTGGATTTTATCAAAAGCAAGTTTGGCCTTTTGCTTATTTTCCTGACGGGGATAAGCGTTCCAAAAATCATCAAAGGAAGCCTCTCCCCTCGACTCTATACCTTTTGTCTCTGAGGAAGTTTGTTTGCTTTGTCCAAGCTTGTGTACTTGTGAGATGCGTATGGGTGTGTTTATTGTTTTCTTGATTGTATTTTCTTTGGTATCAAATTTTGACAGGCCTGCTGTATCAAGATTTGATACACTTGTATCAGAATTTGATACAGGGGAGCTCGATGTAGCAGGCGTTCTTAAGGGTGTTGATGAACCGAATTTGGCAGGGCGGTCGTGACTGGTGGGAGCTGATGCACAAGACGTTGAAGAAGGGCAAAAGAGATAGAAAAGGTTTCCACGGTTAGTTTTCTCTGTTTTGATAAAACCAAAGCGTGTAAGCTGAGCCAGCCAGCTTTTTATAGAATTTACCGAAGCTGAAATTTCTATGGCTAAGGTTCGCAAGGAGGGGTAGCAAAAATTCTTATTCCGAGCAAAGCTGCAAAGAGCAATAAAAAGCGTCTTTGCGCCTTGGCACAGGTCTTTTTGTTTGAGAATGAAGTTTGGGGACATTACAAAATCCTTAGTTTGTTGAGTGGGAACAAATGCTTCCATGCTATTTTTCCTTTTTACTCAAAAAAAGTCCGCAACATAGCCCCCCAATTCTTGACACTAGAGTCGAAAACGGGTAATGTAACTTCATTGTTATTTTTCCAACAATATTGGAGTAAGAATGAAATTACTCTATGCAAAGCTCATGAGTTCGCACCTCCTGAGCTTTTCGCTTTTCAAGAGCATTGGTGTTGTCTATAGGCTTGACCTCATAGAAAGATAGTTGAGTGGCTGACTCATCAGTGCGCTTTCACCACGAAGCGCAGACAGCCCGAAAATCGTGCTGTTTCGTCTTTCATGTTGAAGTGCGCTAGTATCCTTGACTGTTGCGTATTTCTTTTATGAGGGGAGCGGTATCACCGTTAGAAAAGCAGGCTAAAATCTCTGTGATGGATGCATTAGCAAGAGCTTGCGGAGTTTTGAAGTAATCCATAAGGAAAGAAGCCGTTTTGAGGCCGAATTCCTGACGGTTGTTTGTTTCTAAGGTGTTGTAATTTTTAAATTCTTTATTTTGCATAAAAAAAGTCCTCTTTGGTTTCTTTCCAAAGAGGACTTTTTTGTGTACTTTAAACAAAAAAACTCATTGGAAATTACTCCAATGAGTTTTGTGTATAACTTATATAACTTGATAAGTAAGATGGTACCGGGAGGGAGACTTGAACTCCCAAGGGCTTGCACCCGTCGGATTTTGAGTCCGATGCGTCTACCAATTCCACCATCCCGGCGTGTTTTGTTGTTATACTTGAATTCAAAAATTTGTCAAGCGATTTTTTTTATAAAAATACAAATTTTCATTTTGTTATTGATTTGTTCCTAAAATGTTTTGTAAAAACAGTATGTTGTTATATATTTTTTTATTGTTGATAACTTGTTTTTTTAAGTGCGACTGAATAATGTTTTTAGTTTTTCGCTCTTTTTTCCCAAAGTTTCATTTCTTTCATTTTTTTTCGTCGTTCTCTTTGCAGTTCTTTGCAAACTAGAGGGGTAGATTTTTTCAATCCCCATTTTTCACGATAACTGTCTGTGTCGAGGTTGTGGTTTGCTAGATGTTTCTTTGTCAAGATTTTAAATGTCTTTCCGCATTCAAGGCAAGTAATGGTTTTTTCTTTGATGGACTTTGTCGGGTCAATGGGTGGCTCTTTGGTTTCTTCCTCTTCAAAAGACATATCTTCCAAAGTACGCAAATGATACGCCAATGTTCGCACCATGGACGTAATCTCTTCTTCGGACATAATACGCACAGAAGCCTGTGCTTTTACTATTTCAAGGGCTTGTTTTAGATATTCATCCATTTTTTTCTCCGTACTAAGCAGCACAATTCAAGTATAACCGATATTTGAGAATCCAGTAACTGTTAGCCATGGCAAGACGTTTATTGAAGGAGCGAGTTAACCGCATCTTGAGAAGATTTTTTATTTTTAATATTTAATTCAAAAGTATTATTTTTTATTTTTATAGGTTTATCAAGGTTTATTTCAAGCTGTGGATGTTTTAAGTTTCCTTTAAGGAGGAAGGGGAGCTCGAGACCATCTTTAGTGTAACCGACCCTACCTGTAAGATTAAGTTGTTTTAATATGCTATCAATAGTGCCGTTAGCTGAGAGATTAAGTTCTTTGGAAAAAAGTTCTGCGGTATTGATATTGAAAACATTATCTTTTAGTTGATAGTGTACCTGTCCGCTAAATAAATGATTTTTTTGTGAGATGTTATTTTTGCGGAGGATGTCAGCAAGAAAGGGGATTTTATTTGCTTGAACATCTAAAGCAGAGAAATTGATTTGTCCGTTTCCATTAATGGAGCGACTGGCATTGTTAATAGGAAAGTGAAAGTAAAGTTTAGCGTTCCCTTGTCCTTTTAGACTGTCTTTTTGCAGTAGGGTGCTGTTGAAAGTGTCCAAGTCGAAAGAAGGTATGGCAAAAGATGCATTAATATATTGATTAAGGGACAAATCAAGGTTGATTTCGCCATTTACCCTGTTTTGAAAAGCGATAATTTCTACAGGATTTAAACATATCACACTATTTTTACCACCTAGCTCAGTGCTGATATTATCAAAAGTGTAGTTGTTGTATACGAAATTACTGAGAGTGATTTTTCCTTCAAATTTACTTTTTTGAAAAATATTGGGTAAGGAAATTCTATAGTTTTGATTTTGTTTTGATTTTTTTTGTGTTGTTTTGGGGGCTAGGAATGAATTTGCTTGCTCTGTCTGGGTAATATTTTCAAGAAGGGAAGATTCATGTGTTGTTTTGTGTACGCTAAAGGCATAGTTATCAACATTTATATTGTGTGCTGTTAACTCCACGTTTAGTTCATCGCTATGTTCAAAATAACAAATTTTTCCGTTAATCTTTGCATCGTCTTGCTTGATTAATATATTATGGAGATGGTATTCTTGCTCTTTATATACAAATTTAGTATCTATGGCAAGGTGTTCCCAATTCATAGGCTTATCGGCTTGGATTTCGGTCATGAAGTTTTTAGTAACCAACAACGGATTGAGTTCACCGGTAAGTTTTATTTCGCCATTGGTGGTGGTTAGATTATTAACACCTTTAAAGTGGAGATTAATAAAAGATCCTAAAATGTCACCTTCTAGCTCTGTAAAAAGGAGTGGGCTTGCTTTTAGCTTTGCTTTTGCCGTTAGCGAAACCGGATCTTTAAAATTGAACCCGCCATAAGGTGTAAGTTGTATATTCTTCATATTCACGTCTATAGTGTTTTTAAGCACAATAAACTCTATATTGGCTTTAATATGCGTATTATACTTATCATACTGGGTCAAGTGGGTAGAGTGGGAAAGGGTGCCAAGAAGGTTGAGTTCGGCTGTTTCCCCTTCAAATAAATTAGTGAGGTCAAGATGAACGCCGTCAAAGTAAAACATGTTTTCGTCTTCTCTGATAACAAAGGAACTGTCAGACAAAATAATGTCTTTAGAGCCATGCTTGAGTAAAGAGTTTAAGAAAGGCGTGAAGTTGTACTTTTTCAACTCTTCGGCTGCTTGATGTGTAATATTGGCTGAATATTTTCTTTTTCTTGAATCATACATATCGGCAAAACTGTCTTGTGTATTTACAAAAAAACGCATTTTATCGATTTTTATAGTAGGAAATTCAATAGTTCCCCATAAAAGAGGTAAGAGAGATATTTCAAGATTGGCACTATCAAAAGTCAGACGACAATAGTCATCACCCCAAGAAGATTTTGCAAGTTTGACTGCCGGCTTTGGGAAAAAACTGATGCTCGGCAATTTTTCCATGTAAAGTGGGGAACCGGAAACTGTTTGAGCATAAGTACTGAATTTTTTCAAAATGTAATCACTGTTCATTGATATAAAAATGTAGGTACAACAAAAGAGTGAGAGAAGAATTACAACAATGCTGGTGAATACTTTTACTTTCATATTTGAAGGTATCCCGTAGGTAAAATTTGCAATAAAAATCGTTCTTATCTAATTTAACATAGATAGTATACAATAAGGAGTAACTATGTGTCAAAAAGAAAAGTTGAAATAGATGGTTTGTAACATATTGAATTAATGCATAATAATGTTTGATGATGAAAAAAAATAATATTTTTTATTTTTTTTGCTTGACACTTATGGTCTGTTGAGGTACTTATATTTTCGCGAACGGAATGGGGTGTTAACTCAGTCGGTAGAGTACCTGCCTTTTAAGCAGAGAGTCGCAGGTTCGAATCCTGCACACCCCACCATCCACTTACCGAGTTATAGGATTTTTCTATAAAGCAAGCCGAAATTATGGGGTGTTAACTCAGTCGGTAGAGTACCTGCCTTTTAAGCAGAGAGTCGCAGGTTCGAATCCTGCACACCCCACCATCCACTTACCGAGTTATAGGATTTTTCTATAAAGCAAGCCGAAATTATGGGGTGTTAACTCAGTCGGTAGAGTACCTGCCTTTTAAGCAGAGAGTCGCAGGTTCGAATCCTGCACACCCCACCATCCACTTACCGAGTTATAGGATTTTTCTATAAAGCAAGCCGAAATTATGGGGTGTTAACTCAGTCGGTAGAGTACCTGCCTTTTAAGCAGAGAGTCGCAGGT